>CAYOGX010000298.1:0-6058 GCA_964403235.1 uncultured Planctomycetales bacterium
GCAACGCCGCCGGCATGTTCTCGGCCTTCGTCGAGGATCGTGACGTGCAGTTCATCGGCGTGGAGGCGGGCGGGGAGGACATGCAACCGGACCGACACGCCGCTACGCTGATGGCCGGCAGTCCCGGCATCCTCCATGGCATGCAGACCTACGTCTTGCAGGACGACGACGGCCAGACGCGCCCGGTTCATTCGGTCTCGGCCGGCCTGGACTATCCGGGCGTCGGGCCCGAGCACGCCTATTGGAAGGACGCCAACCGGGCCGAGTACGTCGCCGTCACGGACGACGAAGCGCTGTCCGCCTTTCAGCTCCTCAGCGAGACGGAGGGCATCATCCCCGCCCTCGAGCCGGCCCACGCGGTGGCGGAGGTCTGCAAGCGTGCTCCCAAGCTGCCTCGAGACGCGATCATCGTCATTTGCCTGTCCGGCCGAGGTGACAAGGACTGTGTCGAGGTCGCCCGGCTACTGGGTCGTCACATCGACTGAACGCCACGATCTTGCGGGCCCATCCGACGCGCCTGCCCGTTTGCCCAGGCGGGGAACCGAGAACGCTACCCTTGTCGATGGCGCCCGGCTGCGGTTATGCTACGATGTTTCTGCGATTGCCGTCGGGCCGATGTGGCCCGGCAATCCTTCCGGCGTGGTGTCGGCCGGCCGCAGGCCCCCGACGAATGGGGCGCGGCATATCGGTGACGCATCTGCCTGCCCACGGCATTGAGGCGATGCGATTGGGTTAGGTGATTCAGATGGCTGGTCGGTCGTTGGGTCTTCGGGGACAGCTCTACGCCCGTTTCCGCGAGGCCACTTACGTCTCAATGGTGCTGATGTCGGTGGTGATCGGGCTGCTGGGCGGGCTGTTCGCCGTCGCGTTTCGCAAGTTCATCGGCTTGGGGAACTACGTCGCGTGGGGGGATAGCGAGTACACGCTCGACTACATCATGCAGTTGCCCTTCTGGTGGAAGATCGCGGTTCCGGCAACGGGGGGCCTGATCGTCGGGCTGATCATCCACTACTTCGCGCGGGAGGCCAAGGGACACGGCGTGCCCGAGGTGATGGAGGCGGTGGCGCTGAAGGGCGGTCGGATCCGGCCGCGGGTGGTCGTGATCAAGATGTTCGCGTCGGGGTTGTGCATTGCGTCGGGCGGGTCAGTCGGGCGCGAGGGCCCGATCGTGCAGATCGGTTCGGCCATCGGCTCGACGCTGGGGCAGTGGCTGCGTCTGGGGCAACGGGAGATCCGAACGCTGGTCGGGTGCGGTGCGGCGGCGGGGATCGCCGGCACGTTCAACGCGCCCGTGGCCGGTGCGCTGTTCGCGGTGGAGATTATCCTCGGCGACTTCGCCGTCTCAAACTTCACGCCCATCGTGATCTCGTCGGTGGCCGCGACCGTGGTGGGCCGGTACTACCTCGGCGACGTGCCGGCCTTTAGGGTGCCGACCTACGAGTTGGTGCACGCGAACGAGCTGTTCGCCCATGCAATCCTAGGTCTGCTGGCCGGGGTGGTGGCGCTGGGGTTCGTCAAGACCTTGTACGCCTTCGAGGACCTCTTCGACCGCGTTCGTCTATACGGTCCGCTCAAGACCCTGTTCGGCGGTGCCATCATCGGCCTGATCGCGTTGAAGTTTCCCCACATCTACGGTGTCGGCTACGAAGTGATCGAAGAGGCGCTCAAAGGCGGCCCGAGCATGATCTGGCAGGTCCTGATTGTGCTCGTGGTGGTCAAGATCCTGGCCGTTTCGATCACGATCGGCTCGGGCGGCTCGGGGGGTATCTTTGCACCGTCGCTGTTCATCGGTGCGATGCTGGGTGGTGCGGTGGGGACGGTCGTCCACTCGCTCTGGCCGGCCAGCACGGCCGGTCCTGGGGCGTACGCCTTGGTGGGCATGGGCGCGGTGGTGGGCGCGACCACCCACGGCCCGATCACGGCGATCCTGATCATCTTCGAGCTGACCAGCGAGTATAAGATCATCCTGCCGCTCATGCTGGCGGTGGTCCTGGCGACGGCGGTGGCCCGGCTGATCACGCGCGAGAGCATCTACACGCTCAAGCTCATCCGCCGTGGCGTGAAGTTCTCCACCACGATGGACCAGACGGTGCTGCGCCGGATCACGGCCGACAAGGTCACACCCGGGCGCGTGCCCGTGATCGGTCCCGAGCAGCCGTTTCAGGAGGTCGTCGAGCAGCTCGAGCAACACGGCCCGGTCGATTTCGTGGTCGCCGACGAGGACGGCACTTACTTGGGAATGCTGACCACCAACAATATTCAACTGGCGCTGCTCGAGCGGGAGGCCGTCCCCCTCCTGGTCGTGGGTGAAGTGATGCGGACCGACATCCCGTCGGTCACGTCGCACGAGCCGCTGGATTCGGTGTTCGACAAGTTTGCCGCCGACGAGGTCGTCGCACTGGCCGTGACCCAACCCGAGACCAACAAGGTGATCGGTACCATCACGCAGACGGCCGTGATGGGTGCGTACATGCAAGCGCTCGCCGAGTGAACGCACCCGCCTCGACCCGTGCCGAATGCGAACACGTGCCACAATGCCCGGCAAGAATCATCTGGTCTACGAGAGCGATTCGGTAGCGGTTACCAAGGGTCTGGGCCGACAGGTGGGCCGATATGCCGAGCCCCAGACCGTCGTGGCCCTGATCGGCCCGCTCGGGGCCGGCAAGACGCAGTTCGTCAAGGGCATCGCCGCCGGCCTGGGCATCGACGACGATCGGAAGGTCACCTCGCCGACGTTCGTGATCGTCCGCGAACACGCGGGACGGTTGCGGCTGTATCACGTCGACGCGTACCGCGTCTCGTCGCCCGAGCTATCGGCCATTGGGTTCCAGGAGATCTGCACCGCGGTCGGCGTGGTTGCCATCGAATGGGCCGACCGCATCCCCGACATCCTGCCCGAGGATCACCTTGCCATCACGATCGAGCCCACCGGTGCCGAGCGGCGTAGACTGGCGTACCACGCCGTAGGCCAGCGGTCGCAACGACTGGTGGACCACCTGGCAGCGACGGGCGGGTAGATATCGAAACGTCGAAACGCCGCAAGTCAGCGCAAAGAAGAATGCGGCTCGGGCCGCATTGCATGCCACGGGACCGTCGCGTTGTCAGCCGCCGGGGGCGATCTCGGCCGAGATCAGGAACCTGCCGCCCCCCGAGGACGAGACGCTATACCGGATCACATCGCCACTGCGAAAGTCCACACCGTTCTCGAGCGGTGGGCTGCTGTAGCTCACGGCATGCGGGTCCGCACCGCTTGGGTCGATCACCACACCCACTGACCAGCCGTCCAGGTTGCCGGCGGTGATCCGCTCGACGGAGCCCTCCACGGACAAGGTCTTGGACTTGCCGGGCTCGATGGTGACGGCCAGCGTGCTCGGCTCGCCCTCGCCGGGCCGCTGCCAGGCCAACTGCCACTGGGCGGGCAGGCCCGTGGCGTTTTCGCAGGTGATCACGACATTGCCGCCGTCTTGGACCAACGGGTCCGGCGTCAGCCCCAGGCTGGCCAGCAGATCGCCGTCGAATCCCGGCAGGCCCACGCAGCCCCCATTTCCGGCCATCATCAGCCCTGTGGCTAGAACGGTACCGCAGATTGCCCAGCGCCTTGCCAACCCGCATGTCATCTCGGGGATGCTCCTGGATGAAGGCGGAATCCGTGCCGCTCAACAATGAGTATCGGGAAGTATAGCACGAAAGGCCAGGTAAGGCAAGGAATACAGCCCCTTGGCTACTCCGATGTGCTCCGATAACTCCATTGACATGTTTGGCCGTATGCCCCATAAGTCCCGCTCTCAGCGGGCATAGACCCAAAATATAGATATATCGAGGTATCAACATCGTCATTTGTGGTCGCGACAAGTTTTCTCAAAAGTTACCGCCGGCCAACGGCACAAAGCCTGTGCTGTTGCACTGGGTCCAACGGTTCGGATCGGGGAAGGGACGGCCCCGACAACGCCCTTGCCCTGAACGGCCTATCCCATAGAATACCCGCGGCGAGCCCGGGAGGGTCAACGAGGGCGCCGTTGACACTCGGGCCCGGGCCCGGGAGAGAAGGGCCCCTCGAACGGGGTCGGCAGATGGGCATCCGCCCCGCCTGTCCGGCTCGAACAGGAACGCTTGCAAGCGAGGTGAACGATGAAGGCTCTTGTTTCGACGTCGTGTGTCGTCGCGGTCGTTCTGGCCAGCGGACTCTCTGGCGCAAAGGCGGCCGAGACGAAGCCGATTCGCGTGCTGATCATTACCGGCCGGGACGTCCCCGCGCATCCATGGCGCAAGACGACGCCCGTCCTTCGCGGGCACCTGGAGCAGACCAAGAAGTTCGAGGTCGTTGTCTCAGAGGAGCCGCTGGTGCTCGAATCGACCGCCCTGGACGCGTATGACGTGATCCTGCTGAACTACTATAACTGGAGGCGTCCCGGCATCACCCGCACAGCCCGCGAGAACCTGCTGGCCTTCGTCAAAGGCGGGAAGGGCCTCGTGTCGTTTCATTTCTCGTGCAGGGCCTTCGACGATTGGCCCGAATACCGCAACCTGATCGGCCGAATCTGGACAAAGGGCTCCGGGCACGGCCGGCGAGGGAAGTTCAAGGTCAAGATCACCAAGCCGGATCATTTCATCACCGGGGGCGTCAAGGACTTCGAGGCCGACGACGAACTGTATGCCAAATTGGTCGGTGACGCACCGATCACCGTGCTTATCGAAGCATACTCGCAGTGGTCCAAACGCACCGAGCCGCTGGCGTGGACGCTTCCGTACGGCAAGGGCCGCGTCTTCAACATCGTGCTCGGCCACGACGCTCGCGCCTGCAAGGACCCAAACTTCCGCCGACTCTTCCAGCGTGGCACCGAATGGGCCGCCCGGGCCGACGCGAAATAGCCGGCATCCCCCAATTCCTCAACCCGCCTCTCCCAACACCCCGGCTCCCCCTGTAGCCATTCGGCAAGCTGTCGAGAGCCGGCCTCTTCCTGGTCCAAGGAGCTTGCTGCGTTCAGGCATGACGCTCGACATCAGCCTTTACCCAGACGGTGGGCCAGGAAGCCTAATGTTCACTTCTCCTTGATGCATAACGTGCGGATGCTGGCGATGGCCGTGGGCTTCAGTGCGTCGTCCTTACCGCGCAGTGTCGAGATGACTAGCGATACCGCCTCCGGCCCGCCCAGAGCCACCCGTCCCAAGAAGGCGCCGCGACGGATGTGAACCGGTTCGCTTAGATCAGTCAGTTGTTCGTAGATCACCTTTGCCTCGGCCGATCTGTTTCTGGCGGCCAGTCCCCTCGCGCATTGCAGGTAGGCGTGTGTGGCCGCAGCGCGGCGCTTCGCGTCGTCACTCTTTCGGAGGTCGGCCAGCAGCTTGGCGGCCTGGTCCGTCGCGATCTTGCCCAGCGCGGCGACGGCCGCGTCGGATACGGTCATCTCAGGGCTGCCCGTGAGTTTGGCAAGGGCTGGCACGCTTTGCGCGTCACGCCGATCGCCGAGCAGGTTGATAATCGGGACTCGTGCCTTGCCCCGCGCCTTGGCGAGCGCCTCGCGCAGCACCCGGCCGACGGCTGGCGACGGATGACGGCCCAGCGCGTAACAGGCCATCTCCGCCGTCTTCTCATCGAGCAGCATCTTGCCCAGCTCGGGGACCGACGCGTCGGTGCCGATGATCCAGAGCTGGCGGCAGACGAACTGCTTGGCAGCAGTCGTGGCGTCGGACTCGAGCAGCTTGACCAGTTGTCGCTCGAGGCAGGCACGGCGATCGGCATGGCCGTGCGTCTCGCGGATGAGCCGCTCGACGTCCCGCAGGCGCTTGCTGGATTGGCCGTAGTCGTACGTCGCGGTCGCAGCGATGACCTCCTCGATCTGTGACTCGGCAGGGACCGCGGGGACCGAACAGCCGGCAACCAATGCCGAAGACAGCGCTGCCGCCAGGACCAAGGTCGTGACCCTCGGATTCGTCATGTTGATCGTTTCCGCGGCAGATGCTCAACCCCGCTGGCAGCTCAAGGTGGAGGCGGGAACACCGGGCGTGGTGGCCGTGTTTGACGTGTTGAATCACGGCACCAATTACTGGTATTTCCCCC
>CAYOGX010000299.1:0-6053 GCA_964403235.1 uncultured Planctomycetales bacterium
TCTGCCACCTGGCCAACATCGCCTACCGCACCGGCCGAACGCTCGACTTCGACCCGAAGACCGAGCGCTTCATCAACGACAAGGCGTCCGACAAGCTGCTAACACGCGAGTACCGAAAGCCCTACGTCGTCCCGGAGCAGGTGTAGGGCCGAATGCGACGGAGGTGATGATGCCCCAGAGCAGATTCCCGGAAGGTTGGGACGACAAGCGGGTTCGCGAGGTCTTGCAGCATTACGAGACCCAGACCGAAGACGAAGCCGTTGCCGAGGACGAGGCGGGCGGCTGGCATGGCCCATGCTTGCGTGGGCATGTGGATCCGGGATGAGCGTTGTTTCCTGGGTTCATGCTCACGCAAGCAAGAGCATGGCACCCCACGTGACGGCGGTCTCTCGCAGGGCTTGTTACAGGAGGCGCACATGATGGGTCTTTCAGCATTCGACAGGATGCCCGTGATCCCAAGCGTGATGGCGTTCGTTATCGTGCTTTGTCAGTCGGCCGCTTGTCTCTCGGCCGAGGGTACCAGGACCAAGATCGTTCTGATCGGCAAGGAGCGGGACCATCCGCCTCGGACGCATGAGTACATGGCCTGGTGTCGGTTGTTGGGCACGTGTCTGGAGCAGACGCCGGGGGTGACCGCGGTGGTGTCGAAGGGGTGGCCTGGCGATCCGGACGCCTTCAAGGGCGTCGATGCGATCGTGCTCTACGGCAAGCACGGGGGGAACGTGCTGTTCGATCCGTCGCGGCGCGAGCAGGCGCAACGACTGCTCACCAAGGGCGTGGGGCTGACGGCCATCCATTGGAGCACCGGCGCGGCCGGCGACGAGGTGGGCCAGCTCTACCTGCGGACACTCGGCGGGTGGTTTCACAACAGCTTCTCGGCCCTCAAGACTACGACGCTGAAGATCCACCAACCCGACCCTCGGCACCCGATCTGCCGGGGGTGGGCCGACTATGACCTCCGCGATGAGTACTACCTCAAGCTCCGCTTCGCACCGGACATCAAGCCGATCATGACCGTGCAGGCGGACGGGAAGGTGTATCCAGTCGGGTGGGCGTACGAGCGGGCGGACTCGAACGGCGGGCGGTCGTTCGGGTGCGTGCTCGGTCATTTCCACGAGCAGTTCGGCCTCGAGCCGTTCCGACGGGCGTTGGTCAACGGCATCCTGTGGACGGCCCACCGCGACGTGCCGGGCGCGGGGGCGCCGTGCAAGATCACCCCGAAGGACATGAACCTGCCCCCCGACGCACGCAAGAAGAAGTGAATCTGAGCGAAGCTGCGCGCATGGCCCAGGGCTGGGCGTGTGCCACTGCCAGCTTGCTGCCAGTGCCGCGCCAGGACGCTCAAGGCCACTGGCGGTCAAGCTGCCAGTGCCACCCGGCGGGCAAGCCGCAGGGCAGGTCATTGTGCAGCACGCCCCGTACGCCTATCATCACGGGATAGGCGCCTTTGGGAGGAGTGAGATGATGTCGATTGCGCAACGGGTTGCCGTTCTCCTGATCGGTCTTGCCACCGGGGCCGCAGCGGTTGGAGCCCCTGCAACGGACGATCCGGAGGTGGCCAAGCTCGCCAAGGAGGTCCGCAACAAGGGCTGGATCATGTACGGCGTCACCACACTGACGGGTGACATGGACCTGTACGTGATGCGGCCGGACGGCTCGGACCAGCGGCGGATCACCCACACGCCGGGCTTTTACGAGGGGGCGCCCCGGTTCTCCCCAGACGGCAAGAAGGTCCTGTACCGGAAGGTCTCGACCAAGACGAAGCTCCACCACAACTACTGGGGCTATCAGGGCAAGATCGTGATTGCCAACGCGGACGGGTCCGATCCGGTCACCATCGGCAAGGAGGGCCAGTATCCGTGGGCGTCGTGGTCGCCGGACGGCAAGCAGATCTCCATCCTGACCCGAAGGGGGATCCAGATCGTTGACCTGGCCACCAAGAAGGTGGTCCGGACCCTGCCCCGCAAGGGCATGTACCAGCAACTGTTTTGGTCGCCGGACGGCAAATGGTTCTGCGGTGTGACCAATGCGCTCGGCGAGAGTTGGACCGTGGCCCGGCTGAACGCCGAGACCGGCGAGATCAACGGGGTGCGCAAGGCTGCCGACACTACGGAAGAAACGGCCCCCGACCCCAACCCGGTCGGGTGGATGGGGGCTGAGTGTACGCCGGACTGGTTCCCCGATTCCAAGCACATCCTGTTCTCGCACCGGCCCCGCGCGCGGGAGGGACGGAGCTGGACGCAGTTGTGGATGGCCCAAGGAGATGGAAAGCGTCAGCGGATGGTCTACGGCGAGGCCGGCCGGCATATCTACGGGGGTACGCTGTCGCCCGACGCCAAGTACATCCTGTTCTCACGCGTGTGGATGGACGGGGGCGGTGGGTTGCTGTCCGGCACGCACATGGGGCTCGCCCGGTTCCCAGATGGCCCCTCGATCGGCGGGAAGAACAAACAGCTAATGCGCAGCCAATACCCGGACTCCAAGGACGCAGTCGTCCTGGAGCTCCCGCTCGGTTGGGAGCCCACCTGGACCTACGCCGATCTATCGCCGAAGCAAGGACAGACGGCAACGCGCTCGACCGTGAAGGATTGACCGTCCGTCGCTCGCGCGGGTCGAGGTGGCGACAGGGCAGGACCGAGCCATGAACGCGTGCACGATTCTGATCGGCGCCGTCTGTGTTGCCGCGTGGGGCATCGCCGCGACGGCCGCCGACCCCGTGCCCGATTGGATCAAACCCCTGCAAGCCACGCGGAAACCGCCCAAGGACGCAAAGCCCCCCTCCGTCTGCGATCTCATGACCGGGCCGGACGGCTCGAAAATCACCACCGCTACCCAGTGGGCCGCACAACGAAAACGCATCCACGACAAGTGGACCCGGTTCCTGGGCCAACTGCCCAAGCCCCACTGCCCGCTCGAGCCGAGGGTCGTCGAGACCGTCACGCTCGACGGATCCATCACCCGCAAGCTGCTCCAGCTCCAGGTCGAGCCCGACATCTGGATGAGATGCTACCTGTTCGTTCCGCCCGGCAAGGGCCCGTTCCCGGCCTGCGTCTGCCTGCACTCGACGAGCGACGAGACGATCCGCCAGCCGGCCGGCCTGGGCAGCCAGCCCGAAAAGGCCTTCGCCCTCGACCTGGCCAAACGCGGCTACGTCACCATCGCCAACGAGAACTTCGAGTGGTGCTACCCGGGCAGGCCGACGACGGGCAAGGCCTGGGACAAGTTCCACGCCGTCGCCCGGATCTTCCTGGCCAAGTACCCGGGCGTGAAGGGCATGGCCAAGATGATCCACGACGCCTCGCGCTGCGTCGACTACCTGTGCACACTGCCGACGGTCCGCAAGGACGCGATTGGCACGATCGGGCACTCCTTGGGTGCCAAGGAGGTGACGTACCTGATGGCCTTCGACGAGCGCGTCGTCTGCGGCGTCTCGAGCGAAGGGGGCGTGGCCTTCGAGTTCACCAACTACCACGACCCGTGGTACCTCGGCCCGGAGATCAAGAAGAAGGGCTTCAACCTGTACGCCCACGAGGTCGTCGCCCTGATCGCCCCCCGCGCGTGGCTGCTGATCGGCGGGAACAGCGCCGATGGCGACAAGAGCTGGCCCTACGTCGGGCCCGCCCTACCGATCTACCGCCTGCTAGGCCGCCCCGGTGCGGTCGGCCTGTTCGTCCACGACAAGGGCCACGCCGTTCCGCCCGAGGGCCGCCAGATCGCGTTCCGATGGCTCGACTATTTTCTTGAGCCCAGCGGCAGGCGCTAACACGCTAATTGACAAATAGTTGTGTCTACGAGTCGCCCTTACTTCGCGCGATCGACTTGACATACCTAGGCTGTCGATGTAAACTATACCTAGGCAAGCTGGGTATAAGGCGTGTGTGGCGGACGGCCCGGTTGGCCGTTTGCCTCACACGGGCAAGAAACAGATGACCTGCACGTCACCTGTTTCTCGCGGTCAGATCCGCACGGAGTCCGTCAGAAATGGGAACCGATCCTGATCTCGTTCGCGGCACGCTCAATACGATCCTGCTGGAGACGATCTCGCCCGGGCCGATGTACGGCTACCAGATCTGCAAGGCCGTCAACGCCAAGACCGACGGCTACTTCGAGCTCCGCGAGGGCAGCCTGTATCCGGCGCTGCACAAGCTGGAACGCGAAGGGTTTCTCAAGTCGTTCTGGGAGAGCACCGAGTCCGGCCGGCGTCGGAAGTACTACCAGATCACGGACGCCGGCGCGACCGCGCTGGCGCGGAAGCGCCGGGAGTGGGGCCAGTTCGCCGCCGCCGTCGATCGCGTGCTGGGTAACATTGCGCCGGCCGGCGATGCAACGCCACAAGTCGCTACGGCATGGTGACGAATGACGCGTATGTCGTACGATAACACGTTGCCGACGCAGATCTCGTCAGCTGTCCGAGGCCCCGACGCGCTCCGCCAGGACATCGCCGATGAGATCGCCGACCACCTCGCCTGCCGGGTCGAGACCGAACCTGGGGACGATGCCACCGCCGCCCAGACCGAGGCGGTCCGCGCGTTCGGCGATCCGACCGAGATCGCCCGAGAACTCCGGACCGTCCACCAAGGAGACCTGATCATGTTTCAACGCCTGATGGTCGCCGCGCTGGTCGTGATCGTGATCGGTATGGCCCTGTCGACCTACTTCTCATGGTCGGCCACGCGTGCGATGAGCACGCAGATGGTCGAGGTCACGCGGGAGACGAACCGCCAGTTCGGCGAGCTGACCAAGCAGCTCGCGTCGCTGACGGGTCCGCGACCGGCGGCCCAGCCGGCCCGGTTGAGGATTCACTGTTATACGACCCCGCCCGAAACCCCGGCCGCCGACTTCCAGGTCCTCGTCGAGTCGCTCAACCTGAGCAGCGCCAAGGGCGGCCCGGTCCGTGGCGGCTCGTTCTCGAGTAGCTACCGGACCGATTCGTCTGGCTGGATCGACACCGGCCCGCTGCCGATGGGCGTCTACCATCTCAGTGGCACGGCGGTCACGACCGGTCCGTCGCCCCAGGCCATTTCCACGGATTGGACGCGTGTGGTCCGCCTCGAGCAAAACGGCCTCACCAAGGAGATGCGGCTGCTCGTCGGTTCGACGCTTGAGCGCGAGATTCGCCTGGCCGTCCCGCCGGAGGTCACGTGGGACCCAAAAGCCATGACCGTGGGGATCTCGTTTCAGCACAGGTCCGGCCCCCGCATCTACAAGACGTCCAGCGAGACCTGGTCCACCGGGCCGCACCCGATATCCCTGGCCGGTCCGACGAAGCTGACCGGACTGCTACTGGGCCGGGCGTCTGCGTTGCTGCGGCTGCCGAAGGCCGGGCAAGATTCCGATGAGGCCCGGCTCAGCTCGAGCTACCCAATCACCCTGCAGGAGGTCCAAATCCCCGAGGACAACGAACCGATCGTCCTGCGATTTCGCGAACTGGGGGAATATCGGCTCACTGGCATCGTCTACGATGGATCGAAGGACAGGCCGGTTGCTGATGTAAGGATCGACGTGGTGCGCGAGTCGAAGACCCGCTCGGGGATACGTGGGCGCGGCAGGAATGCGGAGGGCCCCCGAGAATCGCTGCGCACGGATGCGGGCGGGAGGTTCGGAACGCTTCAGTATGCCCAAGGGGCCTACGTCGAGCTGCACTGGAAGACGGCCGACGGCAAGCCCGCGATCCTGTCGATACCCGCTCCTGCCACGGGGTCCCGCGCACACTACGACATCGACGTATCGAAGTTGAGCACCGTTCGACTGACCCTACCCACCGGCGAGGAATTCCGAGACAGGGGCTTCCACGCGGTCCACCTACAGAAGACCTGGTGGGAGGCGATCCTGCCGTTGTTTCCTGTCCTCTCCAATTGTCGTCCGAGAGACGCCCTGCCCTTGTTGGACTGGCCCGCCCGACGCGGTATCGACGTCCTCATGTTCCCCGGGTTGTACAAGTTCGAGGTCGGGTTCACCGGGACGTATGCCAACAACCGTTCCACCACCGCCCGCGACGAAAAGCACATCGAGCTGGGGCCGAAGGGCGGACAGATTGCCGAGCTTCCGTTCAC
>CAYOGX010000300.1:0-6042 GCA_964403235.1 uncultured Planctomycetales bacterium
ATTGGTCGGCGTTCTGCCGATGTTTGCCATCCGCAGTTGGATCGCCGGTCGGCTGCTGGTCAGCCTTCCCTATGCCGTCTACGGCGGGGCGATCCACGAAGATGGGGACGCCGCGACCGCCCTGCTGGACGAGGCGAAGGCGTTGGCCGACGGGCTCGGCGTGCGGTGCATCGACCTCCGTTCGATCCGGGCGACGCTGCCCGGACTGCCCGTGGTCGATCGCTACGCGACGTTCCGCAAAGCGCTGCCGGACCGCGTGGAGGACGTGTTGCCGTCGCTGCCCCGCAAGGCCCGTGCGGCCGCCCGAAACGGTCGAGACAAGCATGGCCTAACTGTCGAGTTCGACGACGGTTTGCTGCCGATCGTCTGGCAGCTCTACGCACGGAGCATGGGCCGGCTGGGGTCGCCCAACTACCCGATCACGTTCTTCCGCGCCCTGGTCGAGGCCACCCCCGAAACGCACGTCGTGTCGGTCGTCCGCTACCAGGGCCAGCCCGCGGCCGGGTTGGTCACCTTCCTGTTCGGCGATACGGTGCTGCCGTATTTCGCCGGCTGCATCGAGTCGCTGGACCGGTACGGGGTCAACAACGTCCTGTATCTGTCGCTCATGGAATGGGGCGTCGCGCACGGCTACCGGCGGTTCGATTTCGGCCGCAGCCGCATCGAGAACCGAGGGCCCTACGATTTCAAACGCCATCAAGGGTTCGAACCCGAGCCGCTGGGCTATCAGCTCTACGTCCCGCCGGGTCAGCGGGCGCCTGAGCTGACACCGGGAAAAGGCAAGTTTGCCCTGGCCCAGCGCGTCTATCGTCGGCTACCATTGTTCGTGACGAAGCGCCTGGGTGCCTGGCTGGCCAGGTCCATTCCCGGATAGGGACGTGGCCCGCCACGACGTCGCGATGTCCGTTCGCGTCAGATCGGCGCGTGCGTGCGGTTGGGTCGCCGCGGACGGGTCGGTATGAAGATCCTTATGATCGCCCAACGCTTGCCGTATCCCCCCGACAAGGGCGAGAAGATCCGTAGTTTCCACGAATTGAGATACCTGGCCGAGCGGCACGACGTCTGGTGCGCCTGCCTGATCGACGATCCCGCCGATTGGCGGCACGTCGACGAGCTGCGCCGATGGTGCCGCGACGTCGCGGCCTTTCCCGTGCGGCGCACGTCGGGGATGCTCCGCGGCGCGGTCCGGCTGCTCTCTGGCGGGACGTTCACGGAGGGCTATTTCAGCTCGCGTCCGCTGGCCCAGGCGATTGCACGTTGGTCAAAGCAGGTCGGCTTCGACGCCGTCCTGAGCTTCTCGTCGAGCATCGCGCGCTATGGGCTGACCGTGGTCGCGCGCCGCCGCGTCGTCGATCTATGCGACGTCGATAGCGCGAAATGGGCCGCTTACGCGAAACGACGGCGCCCCCCTGCTCGATGGATCCTGAACGCGGAGGCGAAACGCCTGGCCCGTCGGGAGCGCGACCTCGTCGCGGCCTACGACGCAGCCACCGTGATCACCGCGGCCGAGGTCGAGCGACTCGAGCAGGCAGACCAAACCACGGATGCCAAGGCATGCGAGACCGACCGCACAAACGTCACAGTGATCCGCAACGGGATCGATCTAGAGACGTTCAACCCGGGCACGGGATCAGCCACCGAACCGATCGTCGGCTTCGTCGGAACCATGGATTACCTGCCCAACGTCGAGGGGGTATGCTGGTTCGTTCAGCGGGTCTGGCCGGGCATCCTCCATGCCTGGGCGGACGCTAGGTTCCTGATCGTCGGTCGTTCGCCGACGCGACGCGTTCGCGCGCTCGGGCACGTGCGCAGCATCGAGGTGACCGGGACCGTGCCGAGTACGCTGGCGTACTTGCAGCGAATGCAGGTGTGTGTGATCCCGCTCGAGATGGTTCACGGCCTAGCGAACAAGGTCCTCGAGGCCATGGCATGCGGTAAGCCGGTGGTCACAACGTCCGCCGTTGCGGCTTCGTTGGGCGCAGAACGGGATCGTGATTTGCTGGTGGCTGATGAACCCAAGCGATTCGCCCAACACGTCGAGGCCTTGCTCGGTGATGCCGAACGCCGCGCGGTCCTGGGCCGGGCTGCCAGGGCCTTCGTCGAGTCCGCCTATCGCTGGCCAGATCAGTTGGTCAAGCTGGAGCGACTGCTCTGCGGCGAGCTCGATAACCTGAAATAGGGTTATAAATATGATTAAGGATAGTAGAAAGTCGTCAATGGAAATCATTGATACGCAGTGGGTTATGGTTGCAGGCCCTACCGCAAGATCATCGTCGAGGGAGGACTTGTGCCGTGGCCGGTGATGCGAGTCATGTCGGTGACAGGATTCGAGAGGTACGCCAGAACCAAGGGCTGTCGCAGGTCAAACTGGCCCGGCTGGCCGGCATCAATCAGGGGTTCCTCAGCCAGATCGAGCGGGGCAAGCAGCGGCCGAGCACGCAGACGCTGAACGCCGTCTCGGTCGCCTTGAGCATCCCGCCCGCTGTGCTTCTGGGGGATGGTGATGTCCACGATGCGCCGCAGCCCCTGGACACGCTGGATTTGCCCGTGTTCGGCTCGGTGCCTGCCGGACCCCCTTCGGAATCGCAGGAGCAGTTGGAGATGTTCCCGGTGCTCCGGCATCTGTGGGGGCCCGACAGGTACTGCCTGAAGCTGGAGTTCGAGAGCATGGAGCCCACGCTCAAGCCGGGAGATATCATCCTGGTCCACTACCGACCGGACGTGAACCCCGAGCATGTGCAGGGACGGATCTGCGCGTGCCTCGTCGACGGCCAGCCCACGCTCAAGCGGGTCAGCGTAGAGCGCCGCGAGGGGGGCAAGCTGGTGGTCCTCCGCGGGGACAATCCCGAGGTCCCGCCGATGGTGGTCGATACCACGCGTCAGGAGCTCAGCATCCAGGGGGTGGCCGTCTGCTTGGTCAGCAGGAATCTGTAGGAGGTAATGGGGGTCGCGCGGAGCGCGACGGCGTCGGGCCGGCTGTGCGGGCCGGGGCCTGAGCGGTTGAGGTGGTTGTTGAGCGGCGCCGCGTGCGGCCCCTTCCCCGCCGCCCGACGCAGTCGGCGGCGGCGGGGCTAAACGAATCGGCGTGGGGCCGGTGCCCGGTCGGTCTGTCAGAAGTCGTCCAGCTTCACGCCCAAGCGATCGGCGATGCGGTCGAAATCGTCGAGGGTGTAGTATTCGACGACGAGTTTGCCGGTGTGCCTCTTGCGACCCTCGTTGATGGTGACGCGAGTCTGGAGCGTCTGGCTGAACCGTTGCTCGAGGTCCTGGATCAGGGGACGCTTGGGGGGAGGCGTGCGTGGGGGCTTGGCGAGACCGTCGTCCGGCTGGCGTTTGTACTCGCGGACGAGTTGCTCGAGGCGGCGGACGCTGTGGCCCGCGTCGACGGCTTCGGCAGCGACGCGTTCCATGGCCTCGGCATCGGGCAGTCCCAGGAGGCAACGGGCATGGCCCATGGACAGCGACGCGTCGCGGACGAGTTGCTGGACGGGCTCGGGCAGGTCGAGCAGTCGGAGGTAGTTGGCGACGGTGGACCGGTCTTCGCCGAGGTGCTCTGCCAGGACGTCGGGCGTCAGGTCGAAGCGTTCGCAGCAGTGGCGGTAGGCCAGCGCGCGGTCCATGGGGTTGAGGTCCTCGCGCTGGATGTTCTCGACGAGGGCGAACTCGAGCATCTGTTGGTCAGTGACCTCGCGGACGACGGCGGGCATGGTGGTCAGGCCCGCCTTTTGGGCGGCCCGCCAGCGACGCTCGCCGGTGACCAGCTCGTAGTTTCCGTCGCGCGGTCGGACGACGACGGGTTGGATCACGCCGCTGGTTTGGATCGACCGGGCGAGCTCCTCGAGGTGCTTGGGGTCCACTTGGGTCCGTGGTTGCAGGGCGTTGGGCAGGATGCAGTGGATGGGGATCTCGCGGGTGGCGGGCGTGGTGCCCGGCGCGGTTGCGAAACGGCCCACGTCACCTGCGGCGAGCTCGCCACTCAGGAGTGAGGACATGCCGCGGCCCAATCGACGGGTTTGCTTGCCCACGAGGGATCCTCCTTGAACGTGACGGGGTGTTGGGATCTTGAGGCCTGCGCGGCATTATACCGAACGTTTCGGCGCAGGCAAGGGGTCTCCGTGGGAAGGTGTCCCCATGTTTCACGTGAAACACCGATGTCGCCTGTTCCACGTGAAACGGTCACCTGCGCCCTCACCGGCTTGACCTCGCCGTGCGGGCGGCACCCGTTGATGACGGCCACTTGAATCCCACGGCGGGCGCGACTATCCTCCTCTCTCGCCCACTCCTTGCGGGAACTGGGATGATGACCGCTTGCTATCTACTACCTGTTGCAACCGCCTGCGCGATCGGGACGCAGGGACAATCGCCCGCGTTCGAGGTGACGGCCCACCAGCTTACGCTGCGCTTCGATCGCAAGGCCGGTCAATGGATTGGCTTGGGATTCGGGGATCCGCGGGCTCAACTCCTCGTGTCCAGCGGCGACTCACCACCCACTGCCACGCTCGATGTTGCGGGCCAGACGCTTCGGCCGGACAAGCAGCACCCGCGTGTGCAATTCAGACGGCGACGGGACGGCACGACCACTGAACTCGTCGCTGATCGACACTGGCCGAACTGGGCCGCCCAGGATATGTATGTAATCGACGTTAAAAACACCACCATAACCCGAACTTCGTCGTGGACGTATCACGGCGCCCAGCCCGTTCGCGTTACCGCAGCCGCGCTCACCGTGCCCGGCCTGCGGCTCGATGGCGACCCTAACACCTTCTACGCGTTCCCGGCGGCCTGGCCGGCGGAACCCCATCGCTTCGCCGACCTTCAGCCCGGCCGGACCCGGTCCGAGTCGAGCTGGCTCACCGGGCAGGCCGGCATCGCCGTCGTCCACGCGCCGAGATCGCATCTGTCCGTTTTGATCGGCCATGAGCTGCTCGTCGACGGTTCGCGCGTGGAGGTGACCGAGGGGTCCGGCCGCATCCACCTGACCCACCGTTTCAACACGACCGGCCTGATCCGACCCGGCCAGACGTACCGGATCGGCGTCCAGCACGTGCAGATCGTGCGGGGGGATTGGCGAGCCGCGCAGGACGCACTCGCCGCCTTCGCCGAGACACTCGGCAATGGCCCGCCCGCCGATTCGCCGGACTGGCTGGATCGCTGCGTGATCTACTCGTGCTATCCGCGCGGCCCGATCGACGTGGGGTTCAACGGCGGTGGGGGGTTCAACCGCTTCGCCGAGTACCTGCCGTACGTGGCTGGGATGGGATGCAACACCGTGTGGTTGAACCCCATCAACCACAAGCCGCCGTGGATCTACAGCATCACGGATTATCGCGCGGTGGCCGAGGCACTCGGCACCAAAGAGGACCTGAAGCGCTTCGTCGCGAGGGCGCACGGCTTGGACCAACGGGTGTGGTTGGATCTGGTATCCCACGGTCCCGCCAAGGACAGTCCCTCGGCCCGGGAGGCGCCGTCGGAGGCGTGGGCCCGAAAACAGGACGGCAGTCTTCACCTGAGTTGGGGCAACAACCTGACCGGCGACTACACGCATCCGGCCTGGCAGAAGTACATGGCCGACGTGGCGGCGTACTGGGTCCAGGAATCCGGCGTCGACGGTTACCGTCACGACTGCGGTCACGGCAGCAGTGGCCGGAACTGGTCGCCCGACGCGCCGTATCGCCCGAGCGCGGCCGGTCCGTTCGGTGGTGTGATGCTGTCGCAGGTCGTCCGCGACCGCATTCGCAAGATCAACCCGCAGGCGGCCCTCTTCTCCGAGACGGGTGGGCCGGTGTTCTTCCGCTCGGCCGACCTGCTGTACGACTATGCCTTTTACGTGGGGTGCCGCGAACTGACGTACGGCATGTCGCTTGATGAATGGATTCCCAAGATGCGTCGGTGGTTGCAGCTCTCGAGGTTAACGTATCCGCGGCGTGCCCTGCGCGGTCTGGTGCGTTTCTTGGAGAACCACGACACGGTGCGATCGGCCGAGTATTTCGGCGTCGGCCCGGCCCAGGACCGCGAGGTAGGCCCCGACGTATTTGCGGATGC
>CAYOGX010000301.1:0-6034 GCA_964403235.1 uncultured Planctomycetales bacterium
GCCTGCG
Organism: uncultured Planctomycetales bacterium; assembly: GCA_964403235.1. Taxonomy (GTDB): domain Bacteria; phylum Planctomycetota; class Phycisphaerae; order UBA1845; family JAFGLZ01; genus JAFGLZ01. The sequence continues at coordinate 8 of CAYOGX010000301.1, forward strand.
TGAAGATCTGGAACACGGCGATCGTGCCCATCACCAGGTTGAACAGGACGTACGGGCTCAGCATCGGCAGCGTCACGTGACGGAACCGGTGCCATGCGCTCGCCCCGTCGATGCTGGCCGCCTCGTACAGGTGCTCCGGAATGCTCTTGAGGCCCGCCAGCCAGATCAGCATCCCCGCGCCCGCGCCCCACAACCCCATGATGATCAGCGACGGCTTGGCTGTCTTCGCCTCGGTCAGCCAGTTGATGGGCACGCTGATGCCCAACAGCTTCGACACGCCCAGCCAGCCGAGCAGCGTATTGACGCCCGTCGCCTCGAACAGCGAGTTGATCAGCCCGTCCGTCGGCTGGAAGACCCAGATCCACAGCACGCTGCTCGCCACGGCCGGCACGATCGCCGGCAGATAGTAGATCGTGCGATAGAAGCTCAACCCCCGCACGCCGCTGTCCAGCAGCACCGCCATCGCCAGCCCGACGATCAGCCCCAACGGCACGCCAATGATCATGTAGACGGTGTTGTACAGCGACGTACCGAACAGCGGGTCGCCGAACGCCTCGCGGTAGTTGCCCAGCCCGCGCCAGTGGGCGTCGTTGATGACGTCGTAGTCGCTGAAGCTCATCAGGATGCTGAAGAGGATCGGCCCGGCCGTGAAGACGCAGAAGCCGACGATCCACGGCGACGCACACGTCAGCCCCGCCCACCACTCGCGTCGCCAATAGCCCCTGCTTCGATACCGGTAGGTGTGGTGGACGTAGACGCCGCCGGCGACGACCACGATGAGACCGACGTAGAGCGCGATCAGCCAATACCAGTTGACCTTCTCGCCCGTCGGGGGGGCCAGTAGCCGGTCCAGGTCTTCCTGGACGACGCGCGTGCCGTAGTCGAGCGCAGCCTTGGGCGTGGGGTAGGCGGGATCGTGTTCGAGCCCGCGCTCCATGGCCCGGCGGTGCTCGGTCCACAGGCGGTTCCCGACCGGCGTGATCGGCCGATGGTAGGCCACCAACAGCAGGTCCTTGAAGACCTTGTAGGCGTCATGATAGCGCCGGGGCATCTGCGGCTGCTTCAGGAGATACCGCTCGTAGATGCGTTCGCAGATGGAGATCTTGGGGTGGACGGCCGGGTAGAAGAGCCGGCCCTGGGCGAAGCGGATGTCCCGCTCGACGTCGGACATCAGTCGGTTGGATTCCCACGAGACCATCCACTTGATGAACTCCCAGGCCAGCTTGCGGTTCTCCTCGGGAGCGGTCGAGGGGATGGCATAGGCCCACCCGCCCATCCAACTGACGGGTTTGCGGCCCTTGGCCAGCTCGCGGGCGGGCAGGGGGGCGGGGGCGGCGCCGAAATTCATGTCGCGCTTGAACTCGGCCATCCGGTTCGTGAAGTAGTCGCCGTCGATCTTCATCGCGATCTTGCCCGTGAGGAACGGGTCGAGCGCGCCGTACTGCACGTCTTCGAGCGTGCTGGCCTTGAAGGCCTCGACCGCCTGCCAACCGCCCAACGCGTCGTAGCAGTCGACCATCCACTGCAACGCCTCCTCGATCCGCGGGTCGTTGAGCGTGACGGTCCTGCCGTCGGCGGACATGAACCGCCCGCCCGCCTGCCAACCGAACATGTACAGCCAACTGTTGCCCCACTGCGGCGCCCAACCGACGACGCGAAATCGGCCCTTCTCGTCCCAACGGCTGAGCCGCAACGCGTAGCCCGAGCCGTCGTACACCTTGAACCAGACGCCCGTCGCATTCCGGGGCTGCTTGCTGACCGTCTCGAGCGTCAGCCGATGCGGCTCGACGGCCGTGATCCGCGCTAGTTGCGGCGCACCGGCCGGATCGAGCGTGATCCGATCGCCCTCGACCACACCGGCCTGGACGAAATCGACCGACACCGACGCGAGATACCGTCTCTCGGTCACTACCCCGTCGCGGGCGTCGCAGCGCTTGTGGCAGGTCTCTTCCCAGGTCTTGGGGGGACGGGCCTGACCGACCTTCGCCCGGCCGGCGCGGACGTCGGGGTCGTCTGCCTTGTAGACGAAGCCCGCTTGGATCAGCAGGTCGACGTTGTAGAACAACCCGCGACTGTCAGTGCTGTTGGCGATGCCGTATTGCTCGCCTTGGTAGCGCGACTCCTCCCAACAGTTCTTGTAGAAGTCGGCCGGGTCGATCATCATCGCCTTGTGCTCGGCGATCTGTGCGGTTAGTCGGTGGACGGTGCCGGCATCGTTCGCAGCGCGGGCCCGGGCCAGGTCCGATTCCAGCCGCTTCAGCTCTTCCTCGTCCTGCTCGATGAACGGGTCCAACTTCAGGAATGCGCCACGGGCGGCCCACTCGGCGATGGCGAAACGATCGAAATAGATGATGTCCGGCGGTGTCCCGCCGGCCACGCCCGTCAGGAAGCGTTGCGGATCACCAGTAGCGTCTCGGAGGGCGGCGTTGCCGGAGATGATCCGGCATTGGACGCCTTTCCTGGCGGAGCGGCGCTCGAACTCGTCGATGGCGTCGCGGGCCTTGAGGATCTCCGTGCCCGGCTGCCAGTAGGTGATCTCCTTGACCCGCTCGCCCGTCAGCGGCGTGACGCGAGGCCACATCAACACGACGGCAGCAATGGCGCCGCCGATCGCGATGGGATTGCGGATTCGCTCCCACATGAACTAGCCATGATAGACGTTGGGGTTTCACTTCACCAGCGCTTCGGTGTGCCACTGACAGCAAGCTGCCAGAAAAAAAGGGACGGGAGTCTTTTTTGCGCGGGAGGAAAAGACTCCCGTCCCCTTTTCCCCCTTTTCTACGCCATGGCGGGCTTGCCGGCCGGGCCGTACCAGATCCGCCCGGCCAGGACGGTTACGTCGTGCTGGATCATGTACAGCGACGGGACCACCACCAGCGTCAGCACGGTTGCGAACATCAGGCCGAAGCAGATTGTGACGGCCATCGGAATGAGGAACTTGGCCTGGAAGCTCGTCTCCAGCACGATCGGCGCCAACCCGAGCACCGTCGTCAGCGTGGTCAGGAGGATCGGGCGCAGCCGTCGCTTGCCGCCGTGGATGACCGCCTCGAAGACGCCCATGCCCTCGGTAACGCTCTTGTTGACGAAGTTGATCAGGATCAACGCGTCGTTGACGGCGATGCCGGCCAGTGCGACGAACCCGATCTTGCTGATGATCGTCAGGTCGTAGCCCATGATGTAGTGCCCGAGGATCACGCCGATCATGGCCAGCGGCAGCGACACCATCACGATCAGCGGTTGAATGTAGCTGCGGAACAGCCAGGCCAGGATGGTGTAGATGATGGCAACGGCCACCATCATCGCTTGCCAGAGGCTATCGATGCTCTTGGTCATCTCGCGTCGTCGCCCCTTGGCCTCGACCTTGACCCCCGGGTTCGCCGCCTCCAGGGCCCCGAAACCGGCGATCAGTTCGTCGGTGACCGCGTCGGGGTTGGCGACCTCCTGGTCGGCGTCCGCCATGACGTTGACGACCCGCCGTCCGTCCACCCGCCGGATGGTGGCATAGCCCGTGCCCTCGCCGAATCGGGCCACCTCGCTGAACGGGACGAGCTGCCCCGTCGGCGTGGCGATCCGCATCTCCTCCAGATCGTAGATCCGCTCACGGTGCGACTCGGGATAGCGAACCATGATCTTGACGTCTTCCCGATCACGGACGAGCACCTTGGCCTCCAGCCCGTAGAACGCGCCGCGGACCTGGACCGCCAGCGCCTCGGTCGTTAGCCCCAATGCCCGGCCGGACTCCAACAGCTCGATCTGCACCTCGGGTCGACCGGCGTCGTAGTCGTCGGTGATGTCGTAGATCCCTTCGTACCGGCTCAGCCGGTCCTCAAGCGTCTCGACGACGGGCAGGATCTTGTCGAAATTGTCACCGGACACCTCGATCTTGATGGCGTCGCCGCCAGGCCCGCCCTGCATCGACAAGAACCTCAGCCGATCGATGCCCGTCAAGTGGCTGCTCTTGTCCCGGAGGTCTGCCAGGATCTGCTCACTGGTTCGGTTCCGCTCGTCCACCGCGACCAGCTCCATGATGAGCTGCCCGACGTGGGACTGGCTCGCGCCCACGGTGGCGTCGCGCATCTGCAGGGATGCCCCCACCATCGTCTGAACGGTCTTGATCTCGGGCAGTTCCGCGACCATGGCCTCCAGCCGTTCCAGCATGCGCTCCGTGTCCTCGATGGGCGTGCCGACCGGCATGTCCAGGTTGACGAGCAGGGTCTCTGAGTCCATCTTGCTGAAGAACGTGCTCTCGACCCGTCCTCCGACGACCATGCCGACGCCGACGAGCAGCAGCGCAAACGCACACGTCACCGTCACGTAACGGTAGCCCACGGCCAGCCGGAGGAGTCGCTCGTAGGCGCCGAGCATGATGCGCTGGATCAGCACGTACTGGGCGTGGCGGATCGGCTCGACCAGCCGGTCTAGGATCGACTGCCGCCGCGCGATCGGCGACCCGTCGTCGGCTCGCCTCATGGGCTTGAGGAACTCGGCCAGGTGCGACGGCAGGATGATCAGGGCCTCGACGAGGCTGACCAGCAGGGCGCAGGTCACCACCACCGGTAGGATCGCGAGGAAATGACCGATCTCCCCCGCGATCAGGGACAGGGGCAGGAAGGCGGCGATCGTCGTCGCCACCGTGGCCACCACGGGCCAGGCTACTTCGCTGCCGCCCTCGATGGCGGCCTCACGCGGGCTCAGCCCCTGCTCGACCTTGCTGAAGACGTTCTCGCCGATCACGATCGCGTCGTCGACGATCAGACCCAGCACCACGATCAGCCCGAACATGCTGATCATGCTGAGCGTCGAACCGATGTAGTTCATGAACAGCATCGTACCGAAGATGCTGGCCATCAGCCCGGCCGCGATCCACAACGCCATCCGCCAGTTTAAGAAGAACAGCAGCGACAGGAAGACGAACGTCAACCCGTAGGAGCCATTGCGCTTCAGCAGGTCGAGCCGACCTTCGATCAGTCGCGCCAGGTTCGTGTGCGTCTGGGCGTTCACATAGGGCGGGAACGGATCCGCGTAGGCGTTGTCGTAGATCTTCTGCACCACGGTCTTCTCGCCCAGCAGGCCCTTAATCCGCGCGGGCAGGTCCCACGCCACAGGCTGGCGGGTCTTGCCCGCCAGAAAGGCCTTGATCTTCTCGCTGATGTCGATGGCGTCCTGCTCCGGCGTTTTGTAGGCCATGACGGTGACCGCCGGCTTGCCGTTGAACTTGCCCTTGCGTTCGGAGTCTTCGAAGCCGTCGATGACGGTAGCCACCTGGTCGAGGTAGATGACGCGGCCCATCGGATCGGACGAGACGATGATCCGCCCGATCGGTCCAGCCTGATCGCGCTCGCCGAGCGTGCGAACCGCCACGTCGGCACCGGCCGTCTTGACCACCCCGCCGGGGAGGTCCAAATTGGCCCGTCGAATCGCCTCGGTGATTTGCGGGAACGACAGGTGGTACTCCAGCAGCTTGTCGGGATGCACCTCGATGGCGATCTCGTCCCGCCGCGTGCCCGACAGCGTGACGTCCGTGATTCCGGGCAGCTCTAGGATGTCATCGCGGAGGTCGCGCCCGAGGCGCTTGAGCTCCTTCTCGTCGGCGTCACCATACAGGCTGACGCCGATCACCGGCAGCCGCGGCTTGAACTCGAAGACCCGGCTTTCCTCGGCCTCATCGGGGAAGTCCTGGATGGCGTCGACGGCGCCCTTGACGTCGTTCAGGGCCACGCTGATGTCCTCGGCGCTCTCCAACAGCTCGATCCGGATCGTGCTGAGCCCCTCGACGATCTGGCTCGTGTACGTGTCGACGTTGTCGATCTCGCGGATCTCCTCCTCGATCTTGATGGTGATGCCCTTCTCGATCTCCGCCGGGGTCGCGCCGGGATAGATCGTGGCCACCTGGACCTCGTTCGGCCTGAACTCAGGGAACATCTCGCGGGTGATGGTCAGCGCGCTGTAGCCGCCCAGCCCGAGCAGGCCCACCATGAGCAGGTTGACCAGCACGGGGTTGCCGACGCTAAACTTGAGCAACGACTT
>CAYOGX010000302.1:0-6028 GCA_964403235.1 uncultured Planctomycetales bacterium
GTGGATCACGGGGTAACCATTCATTTCGGGACGTGTCCCACAGCCTCGTGCAACGCCAATGGCGAGATCGTGGGCGAGCTGGATTTCACCGCGCACGACGCGACGGTTCGGCGTCTCGCGCAGCATGGCCTGATGCTGTTCATGGGACCGCAGGGCAGCGTCAAGGGCCAACCGTTCCTGTCCGAGCCTTGGCGCAAGGCCTTCGTCGCCTATATGCGGCGCTGGGCCGCGCACATGAAGGACATCGGCATGGGGTACGACCGCTGGGCGCTCTACCCCTACGACGAGCCGTCGACGCCCTTCGCCGACACCACGCGCAATCTCGTCGAGGTGGCCCGGCTGGTCCGGCAGGCCGACCGAAACATCCTGATTTACACCGACCCCACCAGCGGCACCACGATGGAGACGGTCAAGATGTTCACGGGGCTGATTGACATCTGGTGCCCGTCGTCGGAGCTGCTGGAGCGATTGGGAGACAAGCTGATCCCAGCGGCCAAACGCGTCGGCAAGGAGGTCTGGTTCTACGACGCAGCCGGCGGATCGCGGACGCTCTCGTGTCTGGGTCTGTATCGCTGGCGGTTCTGGTACGCGTGGAACCTGGGGCTGACCGGCGCGGGGTGGTGGTGCTACGCGTCCGGCGACTACTTCTGGAACGGTCTGAATCCGACGGGCGACTATTTCTCGACGGTCTACCGCGCGCCCGGGGCGATCGTGACGAGCAAGCGGTGGGAGGTCGCTCGCGACGGCATCGAGGACTACGAGATCCTGTACCTGCTGAGCCGGGCGGTCCGTCGCGCCAAGGCCAAGGGCATCTCCGACGCCGCGCTGGCCAACGCGGAGAAGCTGCTCGCCCAACTGCCCGTCGCTATCGAGGCTGCGCTGCATCGGACAGGCAGGCGGCTCCCCCTGACGCCCGACAGCGTACCGGCCTACGAGCATGCCACCGAGGTGGTTCAGCAGGCGCGTCGCAAGATCGTCGAGGCGTGCATACGCTTGAACGAGCTGATGAAGTAGTGTACGCACGTCTAGGCCCCGTTTCGGCCGGACAGTTTGCAAGGAGCGACACATGGGCAAACCCATTCGATGCGGCCTGCTCGGGATCGGTCACGCACACGGGCTGGGCAAGCTCCAGGTGCTGCAAGAGTCACCGGACTACGAGCTGGTCGGCGTCTGCGAGCCGGACGACGCGATCCGTTCGCAATGGCAGAACGACGAGCGGCTAGACGGCGTGCGTTGGCTGGCACAGGACGAACTGCTGGGCGACGAGTCGGTGTCGATGGTGGCGGTCGAGAGCACGGTGCCGCAGTTGTTGCCCCTAGGTCGTGCGGCCATCGACGCGGGCAAGCACATCCACCTCGACAAGCCGGCCGGCACGTCGCTGGCCGAGTTCCAGACGCTCCTCGACGTCGCCGCGAGCCGAGACCTCATCGTCCAGATGGGATACATGTTCCGCTACAACACCGGATTCGATTTCATCCGCCGTGCGGTCGGGCAGGACTGGCTCGGCCACGTGTACGCTATCCATGGGAGCATGTGCACCGACATTCCGCGGGGCAAGCGGGCGGCGCTCGCGTTCCATCCGGGCGGGATGATGTTGGAGCTCGGCTGTCATCTGCTGGACATGATCTTGCTGCTGCTGGGGCCGCCGGCGAAGGTGACCCCGTTCCTGCGGCACGACGGTGAGGTAGGCGACGAGCTGAACGACAACACGTTGGCCGTTCTGGAGTACGACTGCGCGATGGCCACCATCGAGACGGCGGCCATGGAACCGGACGCGTTTCCGAAGCGCCGGTTCAAGGTCAGTGGCACGCGCGGGACGATCCTCCTCGAGCCGCTCGAGCCGCCGACGCTCCAGTTGTGTCTCCGCGAGCCGGCGCATGGATTCCAGGCCGGCTGGCAGACCGTACCCATCGACGACGTCCCCCGTTACGTGCGCGACATGGAAGATCTGGCCAGGTGCATCCGAGGCGAATCGACGTTTGGCTATGCCAAGGAGCACGACTACAACGTCCAGAGAACGCTCCTGGGGGCTTGCGGGATCGAGGCATTGAGCCGTGCGACGATCGACGATATAAGCTAGCAGGCCGGCGCCGGGTGGCCGGCCCTACTGGGTGTCACACAGTTCAGCGCGACATGGAGTGTTGCACGATGAGCGTCTATCTGCCCATAGCCGATCTGAGTATCAACCTGTTTGTGGTGGTAGGGATCGGCGCGCTGGTGGGCTTTCTGTCGGGCATTTTCGGCGTGGGGGGCGGGTTCCTGCTCACGCCGTTCATGATGATGATCGGGATCCCGCCTCCGGTGGCGGCGGCCTCGGACTCCAACCAGATCGTGGCCAGTGCGTCTTCCGGCGCGTTCGGGCACTGGCGGCTGGGGAACGTGGATTTCAAGATGGGCATCGTGGTCCTGGCCGGCGGGGTCTCCGGCGGGACGCTGGGCGTGCAGTGCGTTTACTTCCTGCGGCAGCTCGGCAACTTCGAGTTCGCGATGAAGCTCCTGTATGTCCTGGTGCTGGGGCTGGTCGGCGGCGCGATGTTCCTCGAGAGCCTCAACACGATCCGGCGGAGCCGCAGGAACAGCGACGTCGGGCAGAGCCCCGAGCTCAGCGAGCCGAAGCTGAGCAAGTTCTTCGCCGGGCTGCCCCTTCAGATGAACTTCGCCAAGTCGCAGATCAGGGTGTCGGCGATCTTCCCGTTCGCGATCGGCTTCGCGGTGGGGTTCCTGGCGGCGATGCTCGGCGTGGGGGGCGGGTTCATCATGGTACCGGCCATGATCTACCTGATCGGCATGCCGACGATCACGGCGATCGGGACGGACCTGTTTCAGATCGTGATCACCTCGGCCAACGTAACGTTCATGCAGGCGATGACCAACCGCACGGTGGACGTGGTCCTGGCGATGTGCCTGCTGATGGGCTCGACCCTGGGCGCCCAGTTCGGCGTGCGGGCGAGCAAGCTGTTTCGGGGCGAGCAAATCCGCATCCTGCTGTCCACGCTCGTCTTAGGCATGATGGTGAAACTGCTGTTGGATCTGGTGCTGACGCCGGATAACGTCATCAGCTTCGCGAAAGGCGTGGTAGGACACTGATGAACGGACGAACGAGCGCATGGCTGACCCGGCCCCGGGTGGTGGCGATGGTCGTGTTGGGGGTGGTGATCGCGGGCGTCGTGGTGCTGACGGCCCAGGCCCAGACGAAGCAGATCACGCTAAAATCGCGTCTGCCGGCGACACAACCGTCGGCGGCTGCCGCAGCGGACCCCGCAACCGCATCGGCGCCGCCCGCAGCGAAAACGCCGACGGGACACGTCCTGACGGACGGCTCGAAGTTCAAGATCGACATCGGCCTGTCCTACCACGGCGAACGGGTCGACTTCTTCGGTACGGTGGCCGAGCCCGGCGCGGACGCGGTCATCGTCAAGATCACCAGCCCCGCCGAGACCGTCAAGCTCAATCAGAAAGGCCGCGTCGGACCGTTCTGGATGGGCACGAAGCAGCACACCGTCGAGAACCTCCCGTTCATGTATCACATCAACGCGTCGGACAAGCTCGACGCGATCCTATCGGCGGATCAGCAGCGTGAGTTAGGCATCGGGTTCGAAGCGATCCGGCAAGGCCTGGTGATCCACACGACCAAGGGCAAGTCGGCACCCGAGGACGAGAAGGTGATCTTCGAGGGCGTGCTTCAGCTCAAGAAGGATCAGGAGCTGTACCGCATCAACGACGAGAAGGGCGTGACGATCACGCAGAGCAGGCTGTTCAAGCACACGGTGACGTTCCCGGCCGCGACCAAGCAAGGCGAGTACAAGGTCGAGACCTACGCCTTCCGGCAGGGCCGCCTGGTCGGCAGGGGAACCGACGTCATCCAGGTCAAGAAGGTGGGGCTGGGGGCCAACGTCGTTCGCTGGGCCAATACGTATCCCAAGATCTACGGCGTCTGCGCAGTGATCCTCGCCTTGGGCGCGGGGCTGCTGGTGGGCTTCATCTTCAAGAAGGGAGGGCACCATTGATGGCCTCCAAACTGAAACCGATCATTGTGGCCACGGACGGCAGCGCAGCCGCCGGCCACGCCGTGCGGTACGCGGCTGCATTGGCCAAGCGCCGGGGCACCGAACTGGTCATCCTCCACATCATCAGCCTCAAGAAGGTCAGCCACTGGGGATTCATCGACTCGCACTTCAAGAAGGAGCTGCGCGTGGCCGCGGACAAGGCGCTGGACGCAGCCGAGGCGGTGGCCAAGGAGTTCGACGTCCCCTGTCGACGAATGCTGCACGAGGCCGAGCAGTACCCCCACCGCGCCATCGCCGACGTGCTCGAGGAACTCAAGGACGTCTGGGTCCTCGTCGTCGGGGACAAGGGCCAGGATCTCGAGGCCCGTCAGGCGCTCGGGTCGACGACCAACGGGATCCTCCACGAACTGTCCAGGCGCAAGATCGCCGTGCCGGTCCTCGTGGTCCCCTCCGTCGCGGACGTCGAGCTGACCATCTGACGCCCATGTCACCGTCCCGGCCGGGAGCATCTGTCTGGGGAAGGTCACCCCTGGAGGTCCGCCAGGATGTTTGAACCGACACGGGCCGCACCCCTGGTCCTGCTGATTGGGACGTCGGCGGCGGGACAGCCCATCGTGGACCCAGCGTTCGGCGTGAAGGAGGTGGCCGGCGGCTGCAAGTTCACCGAAGGGCCGGCCGTGGACGCCGACGGCAACCTGTTCTTCTCCGACGGACCGAACGACCGCATCATGCGACTCTCGCCGGAGGGCGCCGTGACGGTCTTCCGCAAGCCGTGCGGGCGGGCGAACGGTCTCATCTTCGACCACCAGGGCCGGCTGGTCATGTGCCAGTCGTCGCGTCCCAGTGGGCGCCGCCGCGTCGCCCGGTTGGAGAAGGACAACCGCGAGACGGTCCTGGCCGAGGCCTACAACGGCCGCCGCTTCATCGCCCCCAATGACCTGTGCATCGACCGGGCGGGACGAATCTACTTCACCGATCCCTACTACGGGCCACCGGCCGAAAAATCGCAGCCGACCAGCGGCGTCTATCGGATCGACGCGCCCGGCAAGGTCGCGCGGGTCGTCTCGGACCTCGAGCGGCCCAACGGCATCGTCATCACGCCCGACAATCGCATCGTCTACGTCTCCGACCGGGGCACGCAGAAACTGCACCGCTACAACGTCACGTCCGACGGCGGCCTCGAGCCCGACGGCGTCGTGTACGACTTCTCGCCGGACCGGGGCATCGACGGGATGGCGTTGGACGTCGAGGGGAACATTTACGGCGCGGCCGGCAAGGGCAAGACATCGGGTTTGTTCGTTGTCAGCCCCGCGGGGAAGCTGCTGTTGCACAAACCGATGCTGCAGTTCTCGACCAACGTCACGTTTGGCGGGCGCGACATGCGCGATTTGTACCTGACGGCCAGCAAGAGCGTTTACAAGATGCGGACCGTCAGACCGGGAGTGCGCCTGCCCGCCGGGACCGGTGCGACTCGGTAAAGAGCTTGCATCACGCCTTGCACCGCGCGCCAGCGCGTGTACCGTACGTACCCAGAGCGGTTCAGCGAAGGAGTGTTGTGATGGGCATATCACTGGGTCTGGTCGGGTTGGGGGCGTTCGGTTCGGAGTTCGCACCCCTGTTCAAGCACCATCCGCTGGTGGATCGGATCGCCCTGTGCGACCGTGAACCCGAACGCATCAGGAAGTTCGCCGACATGCCGTCGTTTCAGGACAAGTTCAACGCGTCCGACGCCTACGAGACGCTGGAGGACATCTGCAAGGCCGACCTCGACGCCCTGGCCATCATCACGCAGCCGTGGCTGCACGCGCCGCAGGCGATCCAGGGGATGGCGTCGGGCAAGCACGTCTACAGCGCGGTGCCGGTGATGTGCCTGCCGGATGGCGACGAGATTCTGGACTGGTGCGACAAGGTGATCGAGGCGTGCCGTCGCACGGGCCAGTTGTACATGCTGGGCGAGACGACCTTGTACCGCGGCGAGGCGATGTACTGCCGGCGGCGGGCGGCCGAGGGCGCGTTCGGCG
>CAYOGX010000303.1:0-6021 GCA_964403235.1 uncultured Planctomycetales bacterium
ATCGCCGACGCCTACGACGCCGCCACGTCGTCCCGCATCTACAAGCAGGCCAAGTCGCCGGCGCGAGTCATGTGGGAGATGTCCGTCGGGCCGTACCGACGTTACTACGACCCGACGCTCGTGAAACAGTTCGCTCGGATGATGCAGCCGTTCCCCATCGGATCGAAGATCCGGCTTTGCGACGGGCGATACGCCGTGGTCGTCAAGTACAATCGTGAGAACCCGGTCGCCCCGATGGTGATCGTCGCATTCGATGACCAGAACCGGCGCCTGCAGAACACCGAACTGGGTAAGCCGATCCAACTCGGTGAGCGTCCCGACCTCCGCGCCGCCTCCTTCGGCGGCGAGGACCTCGCGTTCATGTACGACGGCCAGCAAGACCAGATCTACCGCTCCAGAGTCGGCGTCTGGCCTACCCTGTTAGAGGCCGCCTATCCGTAAACACCGTGTGTCGCCCCCCTCCGGTGTCTGATCGAGGTATCGAGCGCCCCTGGCACACGACCCGTTGGCCTTCGCTTGGTCACCAGCGGGGTTTGTAGCCGAGTTCCTCGGCCGCCAGGGCGGCGGTGATGTGGGTCCAGTCCTTGCCGGTGATGTTGTAGACGCCGTACCTTCGGTCGGTGGCCAGCGCAAGCCTGAAGGCCTCGACCACGTCCCAGCAGGCGACATTGCCCTCCCCCACCGGCTCGGTGAACGCGTCCGGCTCGCGGTAGATGATGTGGTGCGGGCGGAGGCAGATGACCGACATGCCGTGCTGGACCGCGTAGACCCGGCCGAGCTCCTCTCCGAACAGCTTGGTCGAGCCATAGATGTCCTGGCAACGTGGCGGGTGCCGCTCGTCCATGGGTAGGTACTCGAGGGGGAGCGGATCGCCCAGGCCCTTGTCCAGCAAGATCGCGAGGCTGCTGGCGAAGACGACCTTCCTGACCTGGCCGCGAGCGGCGGCCAGGAACACGTTGAACGTCCCGCGGATGTTCGTCCCGAACATGCTGATGTCGTCGCCGTTGTACCCGGGGATCGCGCCACAGTGGCAGATCGCGTGCGCGCCCTGGCAGACCTGGTGCACCAGGTTGTAGTTGATCAGGTCGCCGACGACGGTCTCCTCGCCGCCGGGCTCCTTGTCGTAGCCGCGGACCATGTGCCCGTCGGCCTGAAGCGCCCGGACCAGACACCGGCCCAGCTTTCCGGCCGATCCGGTCACCACGATTCGCATCGGTTGGGTCTTGCTTGTGGTGTTGTCCGACATCGTCGTCCTCCTTCACGCGTCAGTCATCGGCGAGTGGTTGCGAAACGACCGCTCGTGGCCCCGATGCCGTGACGGGGCCTCGCGGCAGACGGCTTTCATGAACTGGCCGTCTTGGCCGGACGCCCGCGTTCAGGCTTGGCCCGGTTGCGCTCGGTTGCTTCGTCGGCCGCGCGAGCGGTCTGGATCAGGCAGCGCACGCGAAGGATCTCGGCGACGCTCCAGGCTTGGGCGATGCAGCCCCTGGGCGTGTGGGGGGGATCGCCGTCGAAGATCTCGCTGATGTTGCCCAGACCGGCCTGGCCCAAATGATCGATCAGGGGCTGGAGGAGGGTCTCGGCCCGTTGGCGGGCGGACTCGCCGAAATCGTTGACCCGCAGGTAGGCCTCCACGAATGGGCCGATCAGCCAGGCCCACACCGTGCCCTGGTGGTAGGCGGAATCGCGACTGAACGCGTCGCCCTCATACCGGCCGCGATACTGCGGGGCCTTGGGCGACAGCGACCGTAGCCCATAGGGCGTAAGCAGATGCGTCTCGATGCAATCGACGACGGCCCGCTGGCGGTCCCGGGGAAGGGCCGAGTGCGGCAGGCTGACGGCGAAGATCTGGTTCGGCCGGATGCTCCCGTCAATCTCCGTGTCGCGGACACAGTCGAACAGACAGCGATCGCGATCGTTCCAGAACGTCGGGGTGAACCACTGTCGGACCCGCTCGGCCAGCTCGCTGCAACGATGGGCCAGTTCGGAGTCGATCGGCGCCATCCGTCTGGCCAGGATGCACAACGCGTTGTACCACAGGGCGTTGATCTCGACCGGCTTGCCGTGACGCGGGGTGAAGACCGTATCGCCCTGCTTGGCGTCCATCCACGTCACTTGGGTGGTGGGGTTGCCGCATCGCACCAGGCCATCCTCGTCCACGCGCGTCTCGAACGCCGTGCCCTGCTCGAACGCCCGTACCACGCCCGCGCAGGCCGGACCCAGGATCGTCTCCCAGCAATCCTGGTCGCCGCTGGCCTGTATGTATTGATCCGCCGCGTGGATGAACCACAAGCTCGCGTCGATGCTGTTGTACTCGCACGCGTCTCCGTAGTCGCTGAACCGGTTGGGGATCAGCCCGTCGTGCTGCTTTTCGGCGAACGTCCGCAGGACCTCCAGCGCCTCGGCATGCCGCGACCGGCAGACCATCAACCCGGGCAGGGCGATGAAGGTGTCGCGGCCCCAGTCGCCGAACCAGTGGTAGCCGGCCAGGATAGTCGTGGAGCGCTTGCCGCCCGCGCGGTCACGTTGGACGATGAACTGATCGGCCGCGTGACCCAGTTGCCGGCCGACCAGATCCGCATCTTCCGCCCCCGACGACGCTGGCGCGTCGGTGGCCATGCCCAGCAGGTTGTACGCGTCGACCAGGCCGGTGCTGTTGGCGACCGCCGCCCACGTCAGCTTCCCGCCGGGTCGCAGCCGCGTCCGCCACCATCCGGGGCTGAATAGGTCCTCGCCGCAAGGCTGGCCCCGCTCGGCCTCGACGCGGTACCGGAAGTTGAACCACCAGTCGGGCTGATGGTCGTAGCGGACGACCTGCGCGGGCTCCTCGGCATGCGGGATCAACGCGACCGACAGGTCGCGGTCGATCCTGTCCGCCAGCCACACGGCGCAGCGAGGGTCGACGTCGATGTCGAAGACCTCGCCCATCCGTCGGCGGCGCAGGCCGTGAAAATCCCGACACGCGAACATCGGCAAAAAATCCACCTGGATCAGCGGGTCGCCCGGCGCGTCGAGGCGATATTCGATGCACGACAGCGGGTGCCCGCAGAACATGATGATCCGCTTGGTCAACTCCACCTCGCCCAGTTGATACACGAACTGGACCCAGGGTCGCGGCGGGGCGATGGAGTAGTCGAACTCCTTGAGGTGCTCGAATCCGCGCGGGTGGATGGCGTGGTTGAACTCGAAGTTGGCCAGCTCGACCACGCCGTCCGGCAGGATCACCCTCTCCAACATGCCCGACAGGAGCACGGCTCGCTCGAGGGGAGGGCGATTCGGCGAGACCAACAGCCCGTGATACCGCCGGGTGTTGGCCCCGATCACTGTGCCGCTCGCGTACCCGCCCATCCCGTTGGTGATCAGCCACTCCCGGCTCAGCAGCTCGTCCAGGCTGCCCTGTAGGACCTGGCAGTAGGCCAGCGGGCAGGTCTTGTCAGATGGGGTTTCGGCCATTGATCCGTCTCGTCCGTCCCCGCAGGGCGGGGGTATTGGCCCGGCGGGGTCAATCCCAACAGCTACTGCTGCGGCCCCGGAGCCGGTTCTACGACGCCTCTATCCCCCGAGCAGGGCCTCGACGAAGATCTGCGGGTCGAACGGCGCGATGTCCTCGGGCGTCTCGCCCAGGCCGACGAACTTCACCGGAATGTCGAGCTGGTCACGAATCCCCACCACGATGCCGCCCTTGGCCGACCCGTCCAGCTTGGCCAGGTAGATCCCCGTCACCGTGGTGTGCTCGCCAAACACCTTGGCCTGGTTGATGGCATTTTGACCGGTCGTGCTGTCCAGCACAAGCAGAACTTCGTGCGGCGCACCGGCGATCTTCTTCTCGACCACCCGCTGGATCTTGCCCAGCTCGCGCATCAGGTGTTCCTGGGTGTGCAGCCGACCGGCCGTGTCGACCAGCAACACGTCGGCGTCCCGCGCGACGGCGGCCTCACAGGCGTCATACGCCACCGCGCCGGGGTCGGAACCCTGCTGATGCTTGACGATCTGGACGCCGATCCGGTCGGACCAGATGGTGAGCTGTTCCACGGCCGCGGCGCGAAACGTATCGCAGGCCGCCAGGATCACGCTCTTGCCCTCTTGCTTCAACCACCAGGCCAGCTTCGCTACCCCCGTCGTCTTGCCGGACCCGTTGATGCCCGCCACGAGGATGACCGTCGGGCCCGCCTCGGCCCGATTCAGCTGCCGGTCGGACTCGGGCCAGTAGGAGACGATCTTGTCCTTGAGGAAGGGAACGATTTGTTCGGCCCGGTCGATCTGACCGGCCTGCCAGGCCTGGCGGACCTCCTCGATCAGCCGCGTGGTCGTCGCGGGACCCATGTCGTCGGCCAGCATCGTCTCCTCGAGCTGATCGAGCAGCTCGTCGGAGATCTGGCCCCGCAGCAGCGACTGGAACCCACTCTGAATCTTCTGCCGGGTCTTGGTCAGCCCCTGCCTGAATCGGTCGAACAATCCCATGAATACGACTCTCTGACAACGACGCCCGCCGCGCCCGTGGCCTCGCCCTAATCGTTCGTGGGCTCGCCGGCGTCCGCCAGCCACCGTCGGACGGCATCGAGCACACCGTTGACGAACTGGGGCGAGTCGGCCTCGCCAAACTGCTTGGCCAGCTCGATGGCCTCGTCGATGGCGACCGCGGGCGGGGGGCCACCGGGCGCCATCATCTCGTACACCGCCAAGCGGAGAACGCTTCGATCCACCGGCGTGATGCGGTCGACGGCCCAATGCTCGCTGGCCTGGCCGATCAGCTCATCGATCCGCGCCCGTACCCCCCACGCCCCCCGCGCTAGCCCATCGGCGTGGTCGATCACGTCCTGACCGCGACCGGTTTCTCCCAGAAACCCGGCCACCTGCTCGAGGAACCCCTCCCCCTGCGCGTCCAGTTGGAACAGCGCCTGCACCGCCAGGATACGCGCCTCTCGACGTTGGGTCTTCACCACCGGCTACTTCTTGGACCCCTGGTCCTGGATCTTGGCGAACAGATCGACCATCTCGATGGCCGCGGCGGCGGCGTCGGCTCCCTTATTGCCGGCCTTGCTGCCGGCCCGTTCGACGGCCTGCTCGATGCTGTCGGTCGTCAACACGCCGAAGATCACCGGCACGCCCGTCTCCAGACCGACCTGGGCCACCCCCTTGCTCACCTCCGCCGCGATGTACTCGAAGTGCGGCGTGTGACCACGGACCACGCAGCCCAGACAGATCACCGCGTCGAACGTGCCGCCGGCCGCCAGCTTCTTGGCCGTCAGCGGAATCTCGAACGAACCCGGCACCCACACCTCCGTGATCCCATCCGGATCGCCCCCGTGTCGAACGATCGTGTCGATCGCGCCCGAGACCAACTTGTTGGTGATGAACTCGTTGAAGCGGCTGGCCACCAGGGCGAAACGCATCCCCTTGGCCATCAGCTCCCCGACGATTTGCTTGGGCATTTGGCTGTCTCCCTGAAGCGACCCTCCCCACCGCGAATCGCGGGCCACGCTCCATCTCGCCAGCATAATCAGCGCCACAACGCTTTGCAACCGCCTCCGCGCCCAGCGCGAACCGCTGAGCCCCGTCGCGGGCGACGGGGTCGGCGGCGCCCTGTGCCACTGGCAGCCCCTCTGCCAGTCCGCGGTACACCGATCCGGGCCGCGAGGCCAGGCAACTCCCGGCACGGCGTGTCACGCGACGGTCTCGTAATCGATGCGTCGACCAGCGGTGGCCAGGTCGGGGAGCACACCGGTCCTGACCGACGCCAGCAGGGCGGCACCGTAGGCGGCCTCCTCGAGGTGTCTGGGCGTCTGGACGGGCATGCCGAACCGCTGGGCGATGATGTCGGCCAAGACCCGATTGCGGCGGACGGCGTTGCCCGATCCGACCGCCACGCGATGACAGGATCGCAGTGCTGGCCGGCAGTGCTGATAGAACCCCGACAACTCATCGACCATGCCGGTCAGGACCGCGCGGGTCAGGTTGGCCGGGGTCATGTTGGTCAGGTCCAGGCCATCCAGCAGGCCCCGAAGGTCGGGGTCCTGTCGG
>CAYOGX010000304.1:0-6017 GCA_964403235.1 uncultured Planctomycetales bacterium
CGTGCCGTTGGCCCAGGTCGGTCGCGGGGCGGCGCCGGTCATTGACGGCAACCTGGCCGAGCCGGCCTGGCAGGCCTGCGCGCAGCTCTTGCCGTTCATCAAGATGGGCGGCGAGGGGATCGCGGAGGTCCGGACCCGGGCCCTGGTGTTCTATGACGACCAACGCCTGTACGCCGGCTTCCGATGCGACGAGCCGCACATGGACAAGCTCGTCGCCATGAACACCACGCGCGACAGCGCCCTGTGGCACGACGACTGCATCGAGGTCCTGATCCACAGGCCCGGCACGGGCGAGCTGTACCACATCATCGTGAACACCCCGGGCGTCACCTTTGAGGCCAAGGACGAGGAAACGAGCTGGAACCCGGACCTCAAGGCGGCGGTCCTCAAGGGCAACGATCGTTGGTCCGTCGAGCTTTCCGTTCCCTGGTCCCAGATCGGGGGGCCGCCCAAGCCGGGCGAGACGTGGAAGGCCAACTTCTGCCGCGAGCGCAAGGTCAAGTCCGAACTGTCGAGCTGGAGTTGCAGCCACGGACGATTCACGACGCGGGCCAATTTCGGCGAGATCGTCTTCGCCGAGCGCGCCGTGCGCTTGGACAAGTTCGAATTGGGGCCGCAACTGCCCGGCGCGAACGCGGCCCGCCTGAAACTGGCCCTGCCGGGCCAGGCCGTGGCCGAGATCAGCGTGGCGGGCGCCGATCCCATCCGCACGGCCGCGGGATCGGCCGATGCGATCGAACTGATCTACCCGATCGGCCTGACCGACGGGGACGTCGTCTTCGAGGCCCGCACGGAGGGGCGGCACGTCTGGCGGTGCGCCATTCCGGTCAAGATCCAACCGCGCCCGCAACTGGGCGGACTGGATCGGCCGTTCAAGGCCACGCGCCGCTTCCTGCAATCCTTACCGGCCGACAGCCCACTGCGGACACCACTGCAAACGACCCTGGACAAGGCTGCGCGAGCCGGCACCGCGCTGCGCGAGGCGATCAAGTCCAGCCTGGCCGAGAACAAACCCCTCGACCCCGGGCGCTACCGAAAGCTCAACACTGCGGTCGGCGCCGAAGCGGCCAGCCTCGCCCTGGCGCGATGGCCCGTATGGACCAAGAACAACTGGCTCAACCTGGACCGCACCGAGCTGCCGGACACACTTGAAGACCTGGGGCAGATCGACGTCAAGCTGCTGGTCAACGAATACGAATCGGCCAACGTCATCCTGACCAACCTGAGCGCCGAGCCGCTGCGATTGCGGCTGACGGCCACCGACCTCATCTGGTTCACCGAGCTGCCGCCCACGACAAGAAACTTAATCAGCAACGGGAGCTTCGAGACCGACGCCAACCGCGACGGCGTCCCAGATGGGTGGCGACACATCAGCGGCAACCGCAAGTCATGGCGCCTGCAAGACGACGCCGACCACGGCCGCGTCATCGCCATCGACTGCGCGAAGACCGGCAAGCTGACGATCCGCCAGGACCTCGATCTCCAGCCCGGGCGCCCCTACCTCCTCGACCTGTGGGCCAGATCGGTGCGTGCCACGTCCACCGTCCGCGTCGGCGTGATCAACCAGGGCTGGACCCGAGCCAGGTTCTGCCGAGGGCTGACCGGCACGAGCGGGTGGCATCGTATCCGGCGGCCCATCCACGTGCAGTCCGGCCCGCCCCACCAACTGGTCATCTGGGTCCGGGAGGGCGGGCGCGGGACGGTCTGGCTGGACGAGATCCGGCTCATCGAAGGGGCCGACCCGGCCGTACGGTTCGAGGGCACCGCGCCGAAGCTGGCCGTCGCCGACTGGCAGGAGCTCCGCGGCGGCTCGGTGGTGGCGGACCCCTTGATCCCGCTGAACGGGGCCGGCCGGCTCGACGTCCCACCGGGCGAGAGCCGTCAGATCTGGATCACGCTGCCCGCGCGCGACTTGCCGCCGGGCCGCTATGAGTGCGCCGTCCAGGCCACGCCCCTCGCGACGGTGGTGGATCAGGGCTCGCCCGCGGGCAAGGCCGTCCGCATCCAGCTCGACGTGCAACCGGTCCGGCTCGGGACGCATCCCGACTTCGCCGTCTACAACTGGGACTACGCCCTGTCGGGGCCCAGGAGCACCAGCGAAGCCTACGTGCGCGACTTGTTCGATCACAAGGTCAACTGGTTCTTGGTCACCACGAGCATGCCCCGGCCGAAGTTTGACGCCCGGGGCAACCCGATCGGGTCGGCCGATTTTGCCGCGTACGACCGCTTGCTGCGGATCAAGGGCCGCTACGCCCGCGAGGCCGGCGGCCAGATCCTCTTCAGCTACGGCATCATTCGCTCGTTCGAGCGTTCGGTGAGCCGGGAGTATGGGTACAAGTTCATGGACGATGCGTGGGTGCGGGCCTTCACGCACACGTACACGACGTGGCTGGCCCATCTCAAGGCGCTCGGGCTCGGTTACGACGCGTTTTGCATACAGGTGTGGGACGAGGCGACGGGCGAGAACGTCGCCCACGTCGTCGAAGCCGGCAAGCTGCTGCGAAAGATCGACCCCAAGGTCCGGCTCGTGATGGACGGTGCGCAGTCCGTCGAGGAGGTCCGGCGGATGGACCCGTACATCGACGTATGGATTCCGCATCTGAGAAGCCTCCAGAGGCCCAAGGCCGGCCCGCCCCTGCTCGAGCAGTACCGCAAGACTGGCGAGCCCGTCCACACTTATACGTGCAGCGTGCACATGAAATCCCTCTCGCCCTACACGTACCACCGCCTCAAGCCGTGGCAGGCGGCCAAGCTCGGGCTCGACGGCGTGTTCTACTGGGCCTACAACTCGTGGCGGGGCGACCCGTGGAACGATTTCGACGGGCCCATCGCCGATTGCGGTGCGATCTACAACGGCGTCGACGGGCCCATCTCCTCCCGCCGATGGGAGGCCAGCCGCGAGGGCATCGAGGACTGGCAGATCATGAGGCTCGTTGAACGTTTGGCCAAGGTTGAAGGCATCGACAAGCAAGCGGCAACCCGTGCGCGCAAGTTGGTCGACGAGGCGCTCGACACCGTGCTCAGCAAGAAAGACAAACCAGATCTGGCGAACCGATACCGCGTCAAGCTGATCAAGACGGCCGTAGCGCTGGCCGAGTCCAACCCATTAGCCGTCGGCGCGGTCGCCGAGACGATGAAGGGCCGCGACCTGATCGTGACCTTCAAGACCAATCGCCCTGCCGCCGGCAAGCTGCTCTACCGCGTGTTCGGCGACAAGGCGTGGCACGCCGTCGAGATCGCCGAGGGCACGGAACATACGGTCAGGGTCGAGCTTCCGCCCTTCGCCCGCGCCGACTGGATCGTCGTCGCGTGGGACGCCCTCGGCCGCGTCGCCACCGCGCGCCGGGCACCGGGGGCGGTCAAGAAGTGATCGGAAGATGACAAGCCAATGCGGGGTGAAATGGGTGGCTCACCTCGGCGCTATCACCCCGCAGCAGGTAGATTGGCCCGGTCGTGATGTTCGCGTCACCGCCGGTGCCTCCAGCGCATGGCTGCCAGTCCGATCGCACATACACACCACCAGAACGCGAGCTGCCCCGGCGCGGCGCCGGCCGCGCATGGCAGGGGCGGCGGCTGCGGGACGACGCCGATCTCGCCAAAGACGGCCTCCACCGTCTTGTCCGTGTCCATCGTGACCGTCACCGACAGATCGCTGCCCGTCGCGCCGTTCTCCCAGTTGACGAACTGCCATCCGTCCGCCGCCGTCGCCGTCAGCGTCACCGGCGTCCCGGCCGGATACGTCCCGCCGTTGGGCGTCACGCTGCCCTGGCCCGTCACCGTCACCGTCAACGTGCACAGCGCCACGAACGTCGCCGTCACCGTCGTGTCCGCATTCATCGTCACCGTCGTCGACGCCGCATTCACGTCCGCAACGTTCGCCACGTCGCCCGTCCACTGGTCGAACGCCATTCCCGGCGGGACCGTCGCCTGGATCGGAACATCCAGACCCACGTCATACGTCCCGTCGCCCGTCCCGTTGTGGACCGTCAGCGCGTACTGCGTGACAAACGTCGCTGTCAACGTCGTGTTGTCCTTCATCACGACAGTGGTCGAGGCCGAGTAGATGTCGGTGACGTTGTCCGTATCGCCCGTCCACTGGCCAAACCGCGTCCCGGCCGGGACCGTCGTGCTGATCGCCACCACCTGGTCCTGGATGTACGTGCCCGAGCCGGTCCCGTTGGTCACCGTCAGCGTGAGCGGGACCTCGTCCGATCCCATGTCCACGACGGGCCCCATCAGCCGCGGCTGCCCGTCGATGTCGGTCTGGCCGGTGTAGTCGCCGTTCGGGTCACCCGCGCCGATACAGGGCGAACTGGGCGAGAGGTGATAGTCGTTGTCCTCCCACGTGTTGGGATCACCGTCCGGCCCGTTCGGATCGACGCACAGCGGGTCCGCGTCGATGTTGCCCGCCCCCCAGTTGACTGCGCAAGCCCCACAGCCGCTTTCGATAGAGACCTCATTGGGCCCGCCCTGGACGTCGCTGTACGAGACGTCGACGGTAGAGGTACCCTGAGGACAACCTTTTAGACAGATTTGAGGACCTGCGAGGGTCGCGGTGTTTCCCCACAAGATGCAGTTGCTCAACGTGGCACTGCTGTCTTCGCTGCAGTCGAGGGCGCCGCCCTCGCTGGCCATGTTATCGCAGATCGTGCAGTTGGTGATTGTCGATGTCCCCGAACCGCCCCAAATTCCCCCCCCACGGGACCAAGCGGTGTTCTGGCTGATTGTGCAGTTGGTGATCGTGGGACTAGCCTCCCAGCTGAAGATCCCCCCGCCGTGGACCGAAGCGGTGTTCTGGGTGATCGTGCAGTGGGTGATCGTCGGTGACCCTCCTCTGGAGCAGTGGATGCCGCCGCCAGAGTACGAGGCGGTGTTCTGGCAGATCGTGCAGTGGGTGATCGTCGGTGACCCTCCGGGGCAGTAGATGCCGCCGCCATAGGACGCATAACCGTTGGTGATCGTCAGGCCGGCCACGACGGCGTTTGGGTCGACGTCGTTGCTGTCGAAAATGAACCCCTGATGGTAATCGCTAGAACTGCCTTGGCAGTCAATGATCGTCGCGCCGACCACGTTCGGGTCGCTCGGGTCCTGGCCGCGCACCGTGATGACCTTGCCGCCGAAGGTCAGGTCGCGGTTGCCGATGCCCGTGTACGTGTTCGGCTCGATCACCACCTCGTCGTAGTCGTTGGCCGCGTCGATGGCGGCCTGAATGGTCCCATACTGGCTGGGTACGTGGCGGACCGCTGCCTGCGCCGTTCCCGACGCAACGCAGCCCAGCACCACAACGCCGACGAACGCCCACTTCATCTGCCTGCGGCTCGCCCGTTTCATGAGTGTTTCTCCCTTCAAAGGGACGACGACCAAGAGCGCTCGGACGTCGAGGCCCCGCGTCGACGCGGGAGCCCTCGATGCCTCCTACGCTAGCGCTACAGACAATGAGCCCGAGGACCTCCCTGCCCCACCCGACAGGCATCACACCCCAACACCCCTGTGTGCCCGATAGGCTTAACAACAGGATACGCGAGATAGGACTGCGATACAAGATGAAGTTTCGGCAAAAGGGCGGCGCCAGGTCGGTTCGGCCCGATTCCTCGGCGAACTTCACGTCTGGCGCGTGGTCTGAGCACGGCGACATGCCGATAGGGTTACGGGCGGCACGGCGTGGCGACAATCCGTCTGATGGCAGGCCCATCGCCGTTTCCTAACATCATGCAGCCGAAGGACAAACAGCACTTGCACTTTCATAGCCGGCCGGGCTCGCCGGTGGGCGTCGTCGCGATCGGGGCCTTTATCGGACTGTTGGTCTACATGTTCGGCTGGTCGGCGAATTTCCAGGAACCCAAACAGAAGGGCGAGATGTTGTTGGGCGGCGACTACCTGGTGTTCTTCGTCCCGGGCCAGATGATCCGGCACGGACACCACGACCGCCTCTACGACTTCGAGTTCACCAAGCGATTTCAGCGCGACCCGACCGTCATCCCGTATGAATGGGACCCGCACGCCTTCACGGTGTATCC
>CAYOGX010000305.1:0-5999 GCA_964403235.1 uncultured Planctomycetales bacterium
ACGCCCTTCTCAAAATCCAGGTCCCCTTTGAACTTGGCGTCTGGCCCGATGATCGTCGGATACTCCCCGTTCCCTTCAGCCGGCATCAATACACTCCTTGCGCAAAGCCGCTTGCCCCTGATCGCAGACACCTCAGCAAACCCGTATTATACCCAAAGGACCGCCCCGTTCAACCACATGAGGCCCGGCGCTATGGGGGAAGAGCAACCGGCCGGCGCAGCCGGCCCCGCGCTTCAGATGGATCGGATCGCCGTCACGCGTATAATGCCGGGGCGATCGCGATCGGTCGCAGCGCGGACGCCTGGTCGTCCGCCCGGGTTGGGATCCGTTTGGATGAGACGGGCCTGTCAGCTTGGCGCCGCACCGCTGGTGTCGCTGGCCTATCGTGGCCGGCGTGGCATGGCGCTGGTCTATCATCAAGTCCTCGGGCCCGGGGAGCGTCGTCCGCAAACGTCGATCGAGATCTCCGTAGAAGGCCTCGATGTGCAGCTCCGCTTCGTCGCGGCCACGTGTCACGTCATGGAGGCGGACGCCTTCGTGGCCGGCCTCCGGACCGGTCGACTGCCGGGCGGCGCCTGCGTTATCACCTTCGACGACGGGTTCGCGGACAACTACGAGTTGGCCCTGCCGATCCTCCAGCGCTACCGCATGCCCGCTTCGTTCTTCATCGCCAGCGGGTATGTCGCCAGCGGCCGGCGCTACGAGAACAGTATGATGCACGACCTCCTGACCCGGGCCGGACCCAGACCACGGCTCGAGCTGGACCTCAGCCCGTGGCACGGGCCGGTCCTGACCGTTCCCTATTCGAGCGAGCGGGACAAGACGGCGGCCTATTTCCAGATCATGCGGGCGTTCAAGGACCGCGTCCGGCACGTCGATCGCGCCGCCGTCGTCGAGTATCTGGCCGAACGCCTCGACGTACCCACCGACCGGCTCACCGCGCCGCCCATGATGACGCCCCAACAGGTCCGTGGCCTCGCCGAGGCCGGCATGACCATCGGTTCGCACACCGAGTGGCATGCCTCCCTGTCGGCCGAGGGCCCGGACGAATACGCTCGGCAGTTGCGGGCCAGCCTCCAGACGTTGCGGGAGATGACCGACCGGCCGGTCAAGTATTTCTCCTACCCGTTCGGCGATCCGCACTACTGCGTCCCGGCCTGCCCGTTGGTTCGCGAAGCTGGCTACGAAGCGGCGTTCATGGCCTGCGGCTTGCCGGCGCGCACCGAGCACGGCCCGTGGCTGATGGACCGGTTGGCCACCAACGGCGGCATGATCGGGCTGTGGGGGTCCCTGCTGGGCATCAAGCCCAGCCAATTCCGCCAGCGCAAGGCGCTGAGGCAATGCCTGGCGGACGCCGACACCCGCTCACCAAGGACGTCCCGGGGCAATTGACCGTTGGACTTGGGTCCCGCCCGCACCACGACGCTCGTTACGCCTCGGAACGCACTGCCCCCGTCCCGGTCGGATTGACGCTCATCGGAGCCGAGCTTACGATCTACCCATCATGCAACACCGTCAAGGGCCGCATCGACATCGTCGGCAAACGCACCCGCTGTTACGTGCGTCTGTCTTGTCGGCGGCCACCGTCGTGCTGGTCACAGCCGGGTGTCAGCGGCCCGAGGTGTCCAAGCCGCCCCCGTTCGAGGTCGAGAAACAACCCTGGCGCTTCGGTCAGGCCGAAGGCACGCGACTGATCACGCCCCATTACAACATCCACATCACCGTTCAAAACGAATTGCTCCTCGACGTGTTGCCGAATTTCCTGGAGACCGCCCATCAGTTGTACATGCAGCTCCTGCCGGTCGAGGACCCCGCCGAGACGCGGAGCAACCTGTATATCTTCCACACGCGGAATGAATGGGAGCGCTTCACCCGTCGGTTCTCGCCGGCCCGCGCGGACACGTATCTCCGCATCCGGTCGGGCGGCTACGCCGAGCCCAAGGGGACGGTGCTGTACTACCTGGGACGGTACATCACACTGGCCGTCATCGCCCATGAGTGCCTGCACATGTACGTCTACCGCCACTTCGACCGCCGGTCCGTCCCGCCCTGGCTCAACGAGGGCCTGGCCTGCTACTGCGAGGGCCACGAATGGCGCGACCTGACACCCGTCTTCACCCCAGGCCAGAATCGATTTCGAATGAACTCCGTGCGCCGGGCCCTGAGCCGAGGGACCCTGTTGAAGCTTCAGGAGATGCTCGCCACCGACGCGGGCAAGATGGTCCGGTTCAGTCCCAACCGGGTGGCCGCCTACTACGCCCAGGCCTGGTCGATGGTGACCTTCCTCATCCACGGCGGCAAGTACACCGAGCCCTTCACCAGGCTCTGCCGCGAACTGGGCACCAAGAAAATGCGCACGACGGTCCGGGCGTACATCGCCGCCCATCCGACCAGGTACGGGCAACGGATCAGCCGCGGCGAGGCCCTGTTTCGCAGCTACATCACCGACGATCTTGAAACCTTCAGCGCCGACTACGGCGTGTGGCTGCGCAAGATCACCCAACCTGAGGGAAACGCCTGGCGGCTGTTCGGCTCGAATCAGCGCCCCCATCGCCCCGTGGCGGGGGCTGAGGCCTGCAAGCTCGTAGCAGGAGCGGACGATTGCACCTTGGCAGGGCCGGTGGTACCGGCCGCCCGCGCGCGACAGACAACCTGCCGGGGACGCACGGCATTGGCCGGCACAGCCAGCCCCGCGCTGACACGGAACACGTCGGACCCGCAACCGTAAGCCCCAAACCCCGGGACGTGACGGTCACCGGACCGCTCCCTCACGGCCGCGGCGCGGATGGATCATCTGCGCGCAGGCGTGGTTGAACTGGACGGGTGGCGGTCGGCTGGGAGGTCGGTATCGGTTGGAGGGGCAAGACGTCGCCCGGCAGGACGTCCTGAACCTTCAGTTGGGGGTTCAGCTTGAAGGGGCGGTAGAGCGGATCGCCGATGAGCATCATCATCCAGGAGTTGTAGGGGTTGGTGTAGTAGAAGCACTCGACCAGGGTGTATTGGCCCGTCATCAGCAGTCCGAAGAAATCGCGCGGCTTGGGGAAGGCCGACAGGAACGGCTCGGCCACCGGCCCCAACGTGGCCGCCACGCCGTCCTTGAGGAGCTCCTTGCACCAGTAGCGCTGTTTCCGGTTTTTCCGATCGCGCAGGCTGACGGCCTCACTGCTGGCGATGTGGAACCCCACCGCGCCGCGGACGAAGTCGAACGCGTCGCGGTAGCGACCCACCCGGTACCACCCGCAGTACAGCGCGGCGTCGGGACACATGCCTAGCCCGAACAGGTCCTCGTAGTTGTCCAGCACCGTGGGCATCGAGGTCTTGGTCCGCGAGAGCAAAGCCAAGTCCCGCACGTTCTGATCGTACAGCTCATAGCTGCCCGGCACTCGACTGGCGTCCAGGCCGCGGGCGTCGAAGTAGGCGTGGCCCTTCAGGCCCACCTTCTCGGTCGAGATCGCATCCTCGATCATCCGTCGGACCAGGGTGGGGCTGGGCCCATCGAGCCGGGCAACCATCATGACGGGCGCGGCCCACTCGGCCGGGGCGACGGCCGCCCGCATCGCCCCGCTTGCGCGGACCCGGGCGTTGAGCGTATTGATCCGCCATCGGTACGGCCCGGCCCGGGGCGCCCATGGCGTCGACAATTCACTGTCCAGCGACGCGGTGGTGTGCTTGCCCCTGAGTCGTTCGATGTCCTGCTCGAGATGGGCCAGAAGCCCGATCAGCCCGGCGAAACGACCGATCAACTCACGGGCCTGGTCCCGCTCCGGCGCCAACGGGCCCGCGCGGAGCAGCTCGTTGATTCGTGCTTGTCCCTCGCGAACGGCCTGCCGCAGCTTCTCGAGCTGTTTCTGGCCGAGTTCGGTCCCCCTCCGATCGGGCTTGCGAATGTGACGGAGGACCCCGCTGACGCCTTCAGCCCGTTCCATGTAGGTCAGAAGCCGCCGGTTGGCTGCACGGTCGGCTACCGGGTCGCGCAGGCGTGACGCTCGGTCCTTGGCCAGAGCCAGCGCGGTGAGGAATTCCTTCCGTACGTCGGCCGCGCGCTTCACCGGGCGGGTGGCTGTCGTCGTCGTGGTCGGGCGGGTGGTCGGACGGGCGACGCCGTTCACCTCCGCCAGGAGTCGGGCGTACGCCTGGAGCGTCCGCTTCTGCTGGCGGCGGGCCTTGCTCAAGGCGCGCCGCATCTCAGGCGTCACCGTTTGCGGGCCCACGCGAATCGGCACGTCGTAGAACACCGCCAGGCAGACGATGCGGTCGACGAGTCCTCGGGCCATCAGCCAATCGCGAATCGGTTCGGCGACCTTGGACTCGTATTCGACGCGCGGCAGGTCCTCCTTCAATGGCAGGTCCAGCGCGATCATCTGGCGTTTCGGCACGCCCCGACGGTCGGCGTAGAACAAGGCCAGCTCGCCGGAGGCCCGACTCTTCTTGTTGAAGACCAACGCGACGTGGTTCGGATCCAACCCCCCGGGCGGCAGGGCCGACCAGGGGAACAGACCACACGCAGTCAGAAGGACCAGGTTCGACACGAAGCGGACCTACCCATCCAATACCAGGCGCCACAGCAGGATGCCCCCCGCAACGATCAGGGCCGCCAGGACCACCCAGGCGGTCACGGGGATGAGGATCGAGGGGGTTCGCGCCGATCTCTGGGCGGCCGTGACGGCCTGCGTCGTGGCGACGGTCGCCTGACGGACCTCGACGGCGGCGGCGCGCGAGGCCAAGATCAGATCGCGCAGCGAGGCCGCCTCCGCCATCGCGACCGACACCTCATCGCCCTCGGCCGGCGGCGTCATCACGGCGTCCAGGGCGCGGACGAACGTCTGGCCCGACTCGAACCGATCCTCCGGCAGCTTGGCCAGACACTGGTTGATCAGCGCAACCTGGGGCAACGGTACGTCCTGACGGGTCTGGGTGATGTCGGGCACGGGGGCGCGGAGGTGTTTTCGAAAGATCTCCTGACTGTCCTTGCCGCTATAAGCGGGTACACCGGCCAACAGCGCGTACCACGTCATCCCCAGCCCGTAGATGTCGCTCGCCAGCGACGGCGGATGCCCCAGGCACAGCTCCGGCGCGACGTACCGCGGCGTGCCTTCGACCACGGACGACGTGCCAGCGTCGCTGACGAGCTCGAGCCGGCCGGCCAGTCCGAAGTCCGCCACCTTGACCACGCCCTCGCCGGTCATCAGCAGGTTCGAGGGTTTCACGTCACGATGGACGATGCCGGCGCGGTGGGCGGCGGCCAGTCCGCGGGCGGCTTGACGAACCACCGTGCCCGCCGCCGCGGGCGACAGCCGCTGGCCCCGATCCAGCACCTGCTGCAACGACCCGCCCGACATGTACTCCATCACCACGAAGTAGTGCGCGTCTTGCTGACCGACGTGGAAGATCGTCACCACGTGCGGGTGCTGCAACTGGGCCGCCGACCGAGCCTCGCCGAGAAACTGCTCGAGCCGCTGCCGGTCGGATTCGGCCAGCGAACTGGGCAGGATCTTGACGGCCACGTCCCGGCCCAGAACGACGTCCTCCGCGCGGTACACCGAGCTGGTTCGGCCCCGACCCAGCAGCGCCGTTAGCCGGTAGCTGCCCAACCGTTGACCGATCAGGTCATCCGGGTTGTAGTCGATCTCGTCCATTCGCTCGGCCGGTGGCTTGCCTCGTTCGGAACCGTCCTTGCACCCACCGGCAGGAAGCTGGTCCTACGCTACCCCGGCACGGTCGCCTGCAACCACGTGCAGTCTGTTTCGGCGGCGAAGACGGTCTGGTCCGGCCTGGCCGGTACGATCACGCTCTGCCCGGCCTGAACGCGGATTGGTTCGTCCAGACCCGCGGTCGTGAACCGACCTCGCCCGGCCAGAAACATCCAGATGAGCATCTGGTCGACCTCGAGCCGTCGCTCGAACCCTTCGGCCGCGCGGATCTTGTCGATCGCGAAGCGGGGGCACGTAACGAGCCGCGTCGTCGTCGTCCAGGGATCGGACGCGTGCCGGCGGGGCTGC
>CAYOGX010000306.1:0-5993 GCA_964403235.1 uncultured Planctomycetales bacterium
GCTTCAAGCGATCCGGCGGGTGCTGGACCGGGCCACGGCCCTCGATCCGAAGAACGGCGAGACGGCGCTAGCGTGGGGCAAGGCGTGGTCGCTGGCCGACCGGCAGGACAAGGCCATCGAGGCCCTCACCGAGGCCCTGCGGGTTGCGCCGGACGACCTGCGAATCTACGTGGAACTCGGCCAGCGGATGCTGGACGCCGGGCGGGTCGCCGAGGCCCGTAAGGTGCTGCAACAGGGGCTAGACCGGCCCTTCAATCGGGACAGCTATCGCGGGCTGCTGGATCGTCCTCGCCGACATCGGTTGTGGTGCATGGTGGGGCAGAGCCACTTGCAGGAGCGTCGACCCGGATCGCCCCGCGCCGCCGATCAGGTGGCCAAGGCCCGCGAGGCCCTGCGACAGGCGGAGCTCGAGCTGGGTCCCGATCACTGGCGCGGCCGCGCGTTGCTCGGGGGGATCTACCACGCCCAAGGCCAGCTCCTGGCGGCAGTGGGCTGCTACCAGGAAGCAGACAAAATGCTCGATTGGCAGGGACGCACCGCCGAGAAGCTGGCGGTCCAGTTGGCGCTGCTCGAGATGCAGGCGGCGTTGGGGCAGTACGGCCCCGCGCAGGAGACACTGAGGGCGATCCTGCGAGTTCGTCGGAACCAGCCGGTGGCGCTGGCCATGCGGGCGGCAATCGATCTGCGCGTCGGCAGGCCCCGCACCGCCGTCCCGGACGCCGCCCGAGCCCTGAAGGGACTGCAACGACGCACCACCACGGCATCGAAACCCTCGCAGGTGGGTCGGACCGGGCGGGACGATCTGGTCCGTCAGACGCTGCGCGTCAGGTGGGCGGCGTGCCGGTTGGCGAACCAACGCGCCAAGGCCGAACAGGCCGAGCGTGACCTGTCGCCCCTGACGGTCGCCGATCGGCTGTTCTGGGCCAACATCAGCTACCAGTATGGACTGGCCAGGGAATCGACCAAGCTGCTCGACCAGGCCGAACAGGCCTACCTTGCCGTCGTCCAGGCGGACCCGACACACGTGGAAGCCGTCCGCCGGCTGGCAGGGCTGTACGCACGGAAGAACCAGCGGAGCAAAGCCCTAGACGTGGTTCAGGCAGCGCTGAAGGCGTTGGCGGCCCGACGTGCCGGTCCCGATGCGGCCGCCGTGGCGACGGCGCGGGCACGGCTGGAAGCGCTCCGGATCGAGCTGGCCCCCAAGCTGCCCGCCGACCAACGCGGGCGCCAGATCGTCGCATCGCTGTCGGCGGTGAAAGACCCCATCCGGCGGTCGGAGCTGTTGGCGGACCATTGGCTGGCCGCCGGTCAGGCCCATCAGGCCGTCAAGGTGCTCAACGCCGCCGCGGAAAGCCGGCCGGAGGATGTCCGCCTCTTGGAGCGACAGTTCGCCGCCGCGCTGGCCGCCAAGGACTTCTCGACGGCCCGGGCCGTCATCCCGCGGGCGACCAAGCTCAACGCGGACGGCGCGGGAGGAAGGCTCTATGAGGGCCGGGTCCTGCTGGCAAGGGGCCTGGACGCCCAGGCCGAGGCCCGAAAGAGGCGAACCACCGACCCGGACAGGGCCGGCGATGCGGAAAAGGAGGCAACCGGCCTGCTGTCCCAGGCCCTGGACGCCCTGCGTGCCGGGGCTGAGGAGGCGCCGGGGCAGTCGATGGCCCGGGTGTGGCTGGGACGCGCGTTGGCGGCATTGGATCGCGACGAGGCCCGCGACGCCTACCAGATGGCCCTGGAGATCAACCCGATCAACCCCGAGGCGCATCGCGCGCTCGCACGGCCGGGCAGGACCAAGGCGGAAACCGACCTCGACGTCACGGAGCACTTGGGGCAGGCGATCGCGCTGTGGCCCAAGGGCGTCGACGGTATGCCTACCGATGCATGGCTGCGCACCCGGGCCGAGGAAATGTATGAGCAGAACCACCCCAACCAGAGCATCCGGCGCCGAGAGGCCGTCCGCAAGGCCAAGCCCACCGACGTCGAGAACCTGCTGAGGCTCGGCTTGCTCTACGGGCGCGTCGGGCAACAGGCAAAAGCCGACCAGTGTCTGCGCCAGGCCACAAAGGCCGCGCCGAACGACATCCAACTGCACCAACGCGTCTGCGAGCTGTATCGTCTCGACAAGCGCTACGAGGACGGCACGAAGGCGCTGGAGGGGCTGGCGTCCCGACTGAAAGGGCCCGAACGGGCCGAGGCGCTGTTGCTGCTCGGTCGACACCTCCAGCAGGTCATGACCGAGAGGCAATCGGACCAGACCCCGGAGGGGGAGCTCCGCGAGCTGCGCGACCGGGCCGATTGGGCCTTCGAGGAGGCGGCCAAGGCGCGGCCGACGCCGACCGTCTGCCTGGCGGCGGCCGAGTTCTGTCTGCAAACCCAGCGCCGCGCCGAGGCCGTCAAGTGGCTGCGGCAAGCCCTCCGGGTCGAGCAGAACGGCGTCGATGAACGGCCGATCCGCGAAAAGCTGATCCGGACCCTGTTGGCGATCCGCCCGCTGCCGGCGGAGGTGGAGCGGGAAATCGCCCATTTCGACGCCCGTTTCCAAGGAGACAGGAGCGTCTCGTTGTTCTGGGGCATGCTCCAGGCGGCGCGGGGCGAACTGGACCAGGCCGTCGTGCAGCACACGCGCTATCTGGAGCGTTTGATTGGCGCAACGACGTCGTCCCACTCGAGACCCGGTCAATTGGCTGAAGCCTACTACCTGCGCGGCAACCTGTATCTGCATCTGGCAGCGATTCGTCCAGCGCGGAGCGATGAGTACGTCAGGCTGGCGCTGGCCGACCTGCGGCAGGCCGAGGCACACGCCCCGCGAGCGCTCCGCCATGCGCGCCATGCGATCGCACTGGCGCTCGCCCAGGAACGCGCCGGCAGACCGGATGCCGCCAGGAGGCAGCTCAAGGCCGTGGTGCGGGACTACGAGGGCGACCCCGAGGCCGTTCGCGAGCTGGTGGACATGCTCGGCCGGCAGAAAAAGTGGGCCGACCAGGAGACCGTCATCCGTCGGCAGATGCGACGCGAGCCGAAATCGTGGCAATGGCCCCACCTGCTCGGGATAGCCGCCGAACGTCGTCGGGCCAGGGCCGAGGCCGAACGCGCCTTCAAACGTGCGGCCGAACTGTGTGACTACGGCGCGCAGGGCGTCGGACGGCAGGCCGTCGTCCGCCTGTTGAGGGTGATGGCGCAACGCGGGGGCTATCACGACATGATCGGACTGGTGGAGAAGCAGACGACCCCGTCGCAGCGCGGTTACAAGGTGTGGATCTACTACGGGGTGGCGCTGGCCCGAACGAATCGAACGGAGGCGGCCATTTCCGCGTGGGAGGGAGCCTGCAAGACCGTCATCACGACTCAAGAGCAGGCCGCCATCAGCCACGTCATGCTGGAGCTCCTTGGCCGGGACAAGGCGCTCCAGGCCGTGCGTCGGATGATCCAAAGCGCGGGCGGCCCTTGCCCGAGGATCCTGCTCGCCGTGATGCTCGACCAGACGGGTCAGCGCGACCAGGCGATCGAGGTGACCAAGCAGGCCATTTCAGCCGACCCCCAGCCCGCCGAGCGTACATGTCTGCTGGCCTACCTGGGCACGCTGCACCTGCTGAAGGGCGGCAGCAAACAGGCGGCCGAGCTGTTCCGTCAATCGCTGGAGATCGACGACGAGAACACCGTCGCGCTGAACAACCTGGCCTACGTGTTGTCCGAACAGCTTGACAAGCCGAAACAGGCCCTGGTCTACGCCCAGCGTGCGGCCGAGCTAACGCCTGATGACATCAAGGTGCTCGATACGCTCGGCTGGTGCCTGACGCTGACCGGAGACCACCAGGCCGCCGTGGCCGTGCTCGAGGAGGCGTACAGCAAACACCCGATCGCCCCGATCTGCTACCACCTGGCCGAGACCTACCGCCGCATCGGCCAGATCGACGGCGCTCGCCAAACGGCCCAAAAGGGAATCGAACTCGCCAAACAAAGGGGCGACAAGGCCTACCAAACCAAGCTCGAAAAGCTGCTAACCCAGATCAAGCCTGGCAAGTGACACCCGTTGGGCACCATCGATAGCCGACGTGCCCGATTTGCAGGAGCCGCGATGCGCGGGTATACTTCGTTATTGCCCATCGAGGGGATGGTGTCTCCGTTCCCATCTGGACACGTCAAATCGCTGTTGCGGGGGCGGGAGGCGAGCCATGAACATGCCAGTTCGTTTGGTCTTGACACTGGGGGTAATGGTCCTTCTATGTTCGCAAGCGATGTCAACCGAACGGTGGGTGCCAAGTCCGAACTACCCGACGATCCAATCTGCCATCGACGCGTGTGTCGACGGCGATGAAGTCATCATCGAGCCGAACACGTACACGGGTGCGGGCAACCGCGACCTGGACCCGAACGCTCTAGCGATCACGATCCGCAGCATTGATCCGAATGATCCTAATGTCGTCGCCGCGACGGTGATTGACTGCGGAGG
Source organism: uncultured Planctomycetales bacterium (assembly GCA_964403235.1). Lineage (GTDB taxonomy): Bacteria > Planctomycetota > Phycisphaerae > UBA1845 > JAFGLZ01 > JAFGLZ01. The sequence continues at coordinate 4,448 of CAYOGX010000306.1, forward strand.
GGACGCGAACGATCTTCATCGCGCCTTCGACTTCCACCGTGGTGAGGATGCCAATTCAGTCGTAGCCGGTTTGACCATCGTCAACGGATACGCTGACTACGGCGGCGGGATCCGGTGCTCTTCCAACAGCGGCCCCACGATTATCAACTGCGCCATCAGTGGCAACTCGGCCTGGCGTGGTGGCGCTGGGATCGTAACCGCCGGCGCCGCGAGGGTGATACGGTGCGCCATCACGGGAAACACGGTCATCGTAGACGAGAGGTCAGACACCGTAGGGTACGGGGGCGGGGTACTGAACTGGCGTTACGGCAGTCAGACGATCACCAATTGCACCATCATGGGAAACGCGATCACCGGCGGGGAACACATAGTGGAGGAAGTCGGCGGCGGGGGTGTTTACAATGACGTCTTTACGGACGTTACGATCACCAATTGCACTATCACGGGAAACACGATCACCGCCGATGTGGGGTGGGATCTCTACATCTATGGGGCCGGAGTGGCCAGCTACTTGTGCCACAACGTCAGCATCACTAATTGCACGATCAGCGGGAACACCATCAGCGCATGGGGATGGATTTATCTGCAGTGCGGCGCCGGAATCTATAACGACGCGACCAGTTTGACTATGACCAATTGCACGATCAGCGGGAATACGATTGCTGGAGGCGGGCCTGGCTATGGCGGTGGGCTGCTCGCTTCTGGGGATGAGACGGTCACCGGGTGCACGATCGCGGGAAACACGGCTCGCAGTTTGGGGGGCGGGGTCTACAGCGCCCCCAGTAGTTATGATGGGGGCCGAACCCTGGTCAATTGCGTTGTGTGGCAGAACACCGACGAATACGGGATGGGTGAGTCGGCGCAGATTCGCGGGCCGGCCCCGGCCGGCGTCACGTACACCTGCATCCAGGGCTGCGCAGGCTATTGTGCGGACGCCAACGACCACAACATCGGGGATGATCCGGTCTTCGTCGATCCGAACGGACCCGACGGCGACCCTAATACGTGGCAGGACAACGACTACCACCTTTCTCCCAACTCACCATGCATAAACGCTGGGGATCCCGACCGCGCCCACCCGGGCCAGACGGACATCGATGGCGAGCCAAGGGTCATGGGCGGAGGCGGGCGGGTCGATATGGGTTCGGATGAGTTCCCTGGCACTCCTTTCTACTCCCTCGCTGTCAAGGTCAAACCGCTGTCGAGCATGGGCAGCGTCTTGATCGATCCCAACGATCCTAACTGGGTACGAAAGATGTACCCTTCAGGTACCGTTGTGAGGTTGACGCAGGAACCGGCAGGGAACAGCGTTTTCAAGAAGTGGAGGGTCCTGGACCTATGCCACCCGGAGGACGCCAACTATCCCGTCATCGACACTAACTCCATCTTCTACCTGACGATGGACAGGGACTGGCACGTCAAGGCCATATTCACGTGCGGCGGCGGGGGGATAGCGCCATTCCTGGCGATCATGTTGGCCACGCTGGGGCTGTACGTGCTGGTAAGACGTAGAACATGACCGAATGATGCTCAATGATGCGGTAGC
>CAYOGX010000307.1:0-5985 GCA_964403235.1 uncultured Planctomycetales bacterium
CAGGGCCATCTGCATGCCGAAGCGCGGCAGGTCGGGCAGTTTGCCGTCGCCGTCGCCCGGCGTGAGGCTGGCCTCGACCACGACGTCGCCGCTGCCGTAGATGGTGTAGGCGTTGCGGTAGTCCGATTCGCCGGCGGGCAGCGTGCCGGCAACGGTGATCCGCACGACCTGGGGCTTGACCTGCCTGACGCGCACCGTCTTGACCGCACGGTTCTGGCCCGCCTCACGCCAGACGCCCTGCCGGCCGGGCATGCCGTTTCCTCGGTCGTTGTCGATCGGTGCCCGCCAGAAGTTGGGCATCAGCGGGGCGGCGACGAGCTGCTTGCCGCGGAACGCGTACGACTCGATCGCGCCGCTCCTCTTGCCGACCGTCAAGGCGAACGTTCTGCCCTGGACGGCGACGACGTCGGCCGACCGGTCCACCCTCAGCGGGGGCATGGGCGCCACCTTGATTTTGGCGGCCCGCGGGACCTTGTACGGCAGCTTGAACTGATCCCACGCGAGCACGTGCCCGCGATCGGCCCAGGGCGTATCGGTGGACAGGGCGAAGGTAATGGTCAGCCAGTACTCGGTGCCAGGCTTGAGCGCGGGCTTGCGGAACGGGACCGTCACCACCTGTTCAGTTCTGGCCGCCAGCGACAGCTTAGGCAGCTTGCCCTTCTGTAGCACCTTGCCGTCGGCCGTCAGCTGCCAGGTGACGTTCACGAAGTCCAGGCCGACGAAGTCGTACTTGTTGCGGATGCGGACCTTCCCGGCGGCCAGGTTGACGGGCGTGACCTTGACGTACTGATAGACCTTCTTGACCTCGTGCAGCGAGGGATTGGCCCGGCGGTCGGGCTGGACGATGCCGTTGCAGCAGAAGTTCCTGTCGTTCGGCTGATCGCCGAAATCGCCGCCATAGGCCCAGAACTCGACCTTGGCTCGGGTCCTGCCCGCCGCGGCGCGCTTGCCTCGGTGGCGCGCGATCGTCGTGGACTCGGCCTGCTTCCGCAGGCCCTGGTCGGCCCAGTCCCAGATGAACCCGCCTTGCAGGTGCTTGTATTTCTCGATGACGTCCCAGTAGTCCTGGAAGTTTCCGACGCTGTTGCCCATGGCGTGGGCGTACTCGCACAGGATCAGCGGCCGGCGCTGCGGCTTGGCGGCGTACTCGACGAGCGACTCGATGGGCGCGTACATCGGGCAGACGATGTCGGTGTGGGGCTCGAGTTCGGCCCGTTCGTAGTGGACGAGCCTCGACGGGTCCCGCTGCTTGACCCACGCGCTGGTCGCCCTGAAGTTGCACCCGTCGCCCGCCTCGTTGCCCAGCGACCAGATGATGACCGACGGATGGTTCTTGTCCCGCTCGACCATTCGGATCGTGCGGTCCATGTGGGCCTGCTTCCACTCCGGCCGGTTGCCCAGCGTCATCTCGGGATCGTATCCCATGCCGTGCGACTCGATGTTCGCCTCGCCGACCAGATAGAGCCCGTACCGATCGCACAGGTCCAGCCACTTCGGGTCATTGGCGTAGTGGCTCGTTCGCACCGCGTTGATGTTGTTTTGCTTGAGCAGCTTAACGTCCTGGATCATCCGGCTGAGCGGGATGGCCCGGCCGTGGTCCGGGTCGTGCTCGTGCCGGTTGACGCCCTTGATTGTGATGGGCACGCCGTTGACGAGGAGCTGCCCGTCGGCCAGCTCGACCTTTCGGAAACCGACGTTGCCCCGCTCGACCTCGACGACCTTGCCGGCCGCGTCGGTCAGCGTGAGCAGGACGACGTAGAGGTCGGGCGTCTCGGCCGACCACTTGGCGGGGTCGGCGACGTTGGCCGACATGTCCACAACGCCGTCGGCCCCGGGCGCGATCCGATCGATCCTGCCGCTCATCAGCGGCGCAGCGCCGACGGTCTTGCCGTCGGTGTCCAGCAGCGTCACGTCCACCGTGTGCGCACCGGCTTCGTTCTCGGCGTAGTTGTGAACGTTGGCCGTCACCTCGAGCACCGCATCGCGGTACTGCCCGTCCAGATCGCAGCGGACGAAGGAGTCCCGCAGGTGCACCCGCGGCGTCGAGAACAGGGACACGTCGCGGTAGATCCCGCTGAGCCGCCACATGTCCTGGCACTCGAGATAGCTGCCGTCGGACCACCGGTAGACCTCGGCCGCCAGCACGTTCTTTCCGCTGTGCACGTATTGGGTGATGTCGAACTCGGCCGGCGTCATGCTGCCCTGGCTGTAGCCGACCTGTTGGCCGTTGATCCACAGATAGAACGCGCTCTGGACGCCCGCGAAGTGAATAAACACCTGCCGCCCCTCCCACGCAGCCGGGACGTCGAAGTCCGTCCGGTACGACCCGACCGGGTTGTAGTCGTGGGGGATCCGCGGTGGGTCGGGATTGAAGCAGTACCGGAAGTTGAGGTAGATCGGTCTGCCGTACCCCTCCAACTGCCAGTTGCTGGGCACGGGAATCCGCTTCCAGGCGCTGACGTCATAGTCGGGCTTGTAGAAGTCCCCGGGACGGTCCGCGGGCTTGTTGACCCAGTGAAATCGCCACTTGCCGTTGAGCGACTTGTAGAACGGCGACGCCTCACGCGTGCCCTTGGTGGCGGCCCGGCTATGCGGATACGGCACCAGCGTGCAATGCGCCGGCTCCTTGTTCCGCCCGATCATCCGGGGGTTTTCCCAATCGTTGACCATGGCAGCCTCGCTTGCGGCATCGGCTCCGGTGGACGGGAACATTGCCGCGAATATCATGACCATAGGCATCCGCGCATCCATGCGCATCACAGCCGCCCTCTGCTGACTCGGATCTGCCCTCCGCTTCGATCACCAGAAGAGGATGTACAGGGTCACCGTCATGGCGATGACAACGCCGCCGAGGACGCGCACCCTGGGATGGACGGTGGTATCCAGCTCCGACGTTGGCATCGTGACGGCCTGCTCGAGGGGCTTGATGGCGGTAACCACCAGCATGAAGCCCGCCAGCGCCAGGAACACCAGCCCCATGTGGTGCAGGAACGCCCATGAGTTGAACGCGTAGACCGCGCCCCAGAACCCTCCGGGCGGCACGACCTCTTTTACGTCGGGGAACTGGGCATGGAACTGCGCGTCCATGATCCACTTGGGGATCCGGCACAGGCCGTACAGCGGCAGTCCGATCAGCAAGGCGGACTTGGCTGCAATCGCCGGGGTCCGCTTCACCACCAGGCCGACCAGAAACGCCGCCACGATCCCCGGCGAGATGAATCCCCAGATCTCCTGGATGTAGGCGAAGACGCCCTCGAATCCGGAAACGACCGGCGCCCACAGGCAGGCGATCACGACGATGACGGCCGTCGCGATTCGGCCGACGAACACCTCGTTCTTCGGTGTGGCCGTCTTGTGGATGTACTTCTTGTAGAGGTCGATCGTGAAGATGGTCGAGGCCGAGTTGAGCCCCGAGTTGAACGTGCTCATCACCGCCCCGCACAGGGCGGCGAACATCACGCCGCGGAGGTACGGCGGCAGGATCTTGCTGATCATGTAGGGATAGGCCTTGTCGCCCGGGTTCTCGCCCCCCAACGCCATGATCTCGGTCCCGTAGAGCTGCAGCGCCATGATGCCCGGGATGACGATGATGAACGGGATGCAGAGCTTCAGGACGGCGGCCAGCATGATGCCCTTCTGCCCCTCGGCCAGGCTCTTGGCGCCGAGCGTCCGCTGTGTGATGAACTGGTTCAGCCCCCAGTAGAAGATGTTGGGGATCCACAGCCCGCCGATGAAGACAGCGAGCCAGGGCACGTCCGGATCGTTCCAGGGCTTGACGACGTGCAGCTTGTCGGCATTGGCGGCCGCGAACGATCGCCAGCCCGCGACCAGGCTGCCCTCACCGAGCAGGTTCAGTCCCAGGTACGTCACCAGGGCCCCGCCCAGCAGCAGCGCGCCGCCCTGAAGCAAGTCGGACCAGACCACCGCCCGGAGACCACCGTAAATCGTGTAGGTGGCGGCGATGATGCCGATGCCCCAGATGCCGATCAGGTTGGCCGTCCGCTCGGCCTGGTCGGCGGACATGCCGTACTTCTCGACGAGCGTCTCCGGGATGCTGAAGATCGTGTTCAGGGCCAGCGCCCCGCTGTAGAGCACCGTGGCCAGCAGGACGATGATGTACGCGACCATGAGGTAGGTGGCCATGATCGTCCGCGTCGCGCCGTCGTAGCGGTACTCGAGGTACTCGGGCATGGTGTAGATGCCCGCTCTGAGGAACCTCGGCAGCAGCCACCAGGCCACGAAGACCAGGGTAATGGCCGACATCCATTCATAGCTGGCGATGGCCAGTCCGGCGCGCCCGAAGGCCGACCCCGCCATGCCCACGAAGTGCTCGGTGTTGATGTTCGACGCGATCAGCGAGAAACCGATCAGCCCCCAGGTCAGCTTCCGTCCGGCGAGGAAATAATCCTCGGAGGTCTGTTCCCTTCGCCCCGCGTACAGCGACACGATCACGACCGTGGCCACGAAGCCCACAAACACCGCCACGTCGATCCAAGAAAGGCCCATGGTCGTCCCTCATCCTCGTGCAAGAGGTCCACGTCCGGTTCAAAACGCACTCGAAGAGACGTGCGTCCGGCGGGCTCGCCCGCGCGTCGGCGAGCTTAGCGGCCGCCCCATCCTCTGGCAACACCGGCGTCAACCGAGCCGTCCACGGACTCGACGAGCCAAACGAAAGGGCCCGTTCCGCGATTTATGGGAACAAGACCCGAGCGTCCGGGCCACGAGATGTTGCCTGATTGCAACGGCGCGGCGTTTGGTCTCAACGAGCTGCTACCATTTTGCGTGAAACAGGTTAGGACAAGCCCGATCCCGCCCTTCCCGTTCGTGTCGCCTCGAGGCAGCGCGCCGTCACAACCGTTTCGGTCCGCACGGTCGGCACGCTGGTCTTAACCGTTTCGGGGTGTTGGGCTTATCGGTTTGCCCGGTCCGGGCTGGCCGGTGGGCGTTCCCGTTGCCACCGGTAGGGCCAGGACCGGGGCACCTCCACGCCCGCGGCCAGTTGGGGATTGGAGCCATGAGCGAGATCGCACCTATCGGATCGAGTGGGCTGCCGGCAACGCCCTGTCAGGGCGCTACGGGACCGGGATCGGCCCAAGCCGCGGCGGGCACCGGGGCCGCCCAGGGCGCCGGGCTCAGCCAGACGACCTCGGCGACCAGCTATGCCGGGGCCACGTCGATTCAGGAAACGTACCAGGCGACGTCCCTGTCGGCCAGTTCGCAGATCAACATGATGATGGCGCAGTTCGGCCTGGATACGCCGTCAAACGGGCTGATGCGTGAGCTGATCATCCTGGCCTTGTTGCTCAAGCTGCTCGAGATGCTCGAGGGTCGCAAGGACGAAGGGTCGCTGCTGTACGGTGCGTTGGGCCAGTCCCAGAACGCGACGCTCCTGTGGTCCAGCGTTGGCTACAGCGCGTCGATGTCCATGGAATCGAGTAGCTACCAGATGAGCGTGAGCGAGGCCTATGCATCGAGCTCGATGACGGCGGGCCAGGCCTCCGGCGCGGTCCTGTCAGACGCCGTCGCCCCCACCGACACCCAGGGCGCGTTGGACGCGGGCGATGCCGGACACCAGCTCAACGTCGTGGCCTGAACGCCTGTGAGCGTCGCGAGACACCCTCGTCGGCGAGTACACGTCTAACATCATCCTTTACAGGAGTGTCGTTCGCCCAGGCAGTGCGCCTGCTGGTTTGGCGGGCCTGCGGGCAGGTTGTTGGACCTTGCTGAGGGGGCTAGAATGGTATGGTGGGGCGTGGGCCTGCGTGCAGGCCTTCGTGGGATCATCCCGATGGATTGAAATCTCTCCCGGGAGGTCGTCATGTTCGGTCACAGACGTTGGATGGTGGCGTGGGTGGCTGTTGGGGTCTTGGGCCTTGCCTCGGGGGCGTGGGCCGAGCGGATCATCCTCAAGGACGGCCAGGAGATCGAGGGGAAGATCGTCAGCCAGACCGACAGGGTCGTCAAGGTCAAGGTCGAGAAATACGG
>CAYOGX010000308.1:0-5968 GCA_964403235.1 uncultured Planctomycetales bacterium
GGGGCGGGGGTAAAAGGGGGCAGTCGTGTCGCGAATAGGGGGTTGCGACACGGGGCCAGGAGGGCGATGCCCCAGCCGGGCCCAGGCGGGCTATCCGATCTTGTCGGGGCGGAAAATGCTCAGTGCCGAATTGATCTTCACGGGGAGCCGCGGCGCGCCAATACGCGGTGGGGTTTCCCGTGGGTGTATCCCGATGCTCGCCTGCCTGGTGGTCTGGTTGGGCTCGGGGCCGGCGTATGGTGTCCCGGCCTGTCCCGGCGGCGCGACGCTTCGCCAGCCTGATGGGACACCGGTCACGATCTTCCTACGAGGCGACGAGCGCGCCCACTGGCACGAGGATGCAGCCGGGTACCTGGTCACCAGATTGCCGAAGACCGGACAGTGGGTCTATGCGCTCGAGGTCAACGGTGCGGTCGTACCGACCGATCGGGTCGTGGGCCGGGTCGATCCGAGGGCGGTCGGACTGGCCAAGCCGGACGTGGGTCGGATCGTTGCGCAGGGCGCCGACCGCGATGCGGTCGAGGACGCCCTGGTCCAGAGCATCCAAAGCGAATCGTCTGGGCCGACGGTGAAGAACCTGGTGATCCTGGCCAGCTACGCCGACCTGGCCGTCGAGCCGAACCGCTTGGCGTTTGACGACCTGTTCAACCAGATCGGGTACACCGCCGATGGGGCCGTCGGCTCGGTCAAGGACTACTACCTGGAAGTGACGTACGGCGGGGTGACGGTCGAGTCGGTCGTGGTCGAGCCCGTGACGCTCGACCACGGCTACGCCTACTACGGCGCGAACGTCGGCGGCGACGACGTCCGCCCTCGACAGATGGCGGCCGAGGCCCTGGCCAAGCTCGAAGCCCGCGGATTCGATTTCACCAGCGTGGACGGCAACGGCGACAACCTGATCGACGGATTGGCCATCATCCATGCCGGCGGCGGCGAGGAGTATGGCGGCAACGACCCGAATTACATCTGGTCACACCAATGGGTCCTGCCCAGCCCGGTGATCTACGACGGCGTTCTGATCCTCCTGTACCACACCGAGCCGGCCCGCCGCGGCTGGGATTCCAATCCCAGCACATGGGGGATCACGCGGATCGGCGTGATCTGCCACGAGATGGGCCACTTCTTCTCTCTGCCCGACCTGTACGACTACGGCGGCGACAGCCGAGGCTGCGGGCGGTTCTGCCTGATGGCCGGCGGCAGTTGGAACGGCAATTACGGCACCTCACCGGCGCACATGAGCGCGTGGTGCAAGGTCGCGCTCGGTCTGGTCACGCCGACGGTCATCTCCGCCGGGGGCAACTACACGTTGGATCAGGTCGAGACGGCGCAGCAGATCTACAAGCTTCAGGGCTCCTTCTCATCGAACGAGTACTTCCTCGTCGAGAACCGGCAGGGGGTCGGCTTCGACGCCGGCCTGCCCGGCTCGTCGCGCGGGATGCTGATCTGGCACGTCGACGAGAACCGGCCCAACAACAACGACCAGACGCACTACAAGGTCGATCTGGAGGAGGCCAGCGGAACCCAACACCTCGAGCTCAACCTCAACAGCGGGCAGGACTCGGACTACTTCCGCTTGGACAACGCCACGAGCTTCACCGCCAGCACGACCCCCGGCAACCTGAGCTACGCCGGCACGCCGCTGGGGATGAACATCGCCAACGTCGGCGCCACCGGCGCGACGATGTCGTTTGACGTCTTCGGTCCGTACCACCTGACCGTCAATGTGAACTATGAGTCACGGGGCTGCGTGGAGCTCACGCCCGAGCCCAACGACCCGAACGACCCGGTCTACTTCGCGGGAACCGAGGTGACGCTGACGGCCGTGCCCACGGGGGACAACACGTTTGGGCGCTGGCGGATCTTCGACCCCAACTACCCGGGCGACGTCAACCACATTGTGATGGACCCCAACCTATCGGTGACGATCGTCATGGACGCCGACAGGGTGGCAAAGGCCGTCTTCGAGTGCGGCGGCGGCGGCGCCCCGATGCCACCGATGGTCGTGCTGGGCGTGTTGAGCGCCGCCTGGGTCGTCCGCCGCGCGCGGGCCCGGTGAGCCGGATACTCAAACGGGTTGCGTTATTGACGCGCCCTGCTCGTGACAGGCCCTGTCACCTGACGCCCGGGTTATCCCCACCTTCGCATGCGGCGAACGGCAAAGCCGCACAGGACGGTTCCGACCACCAGCAGCGGCGCCGGCATGCCACTCCCGCAGGGACGCCTGTCCTCCGGGAAGAAGACGGCCTGGATGTCCTTGTCGCTGTCCATGGTGAACTGAAAGGGATTGTCGGTCACGTAGGGGCCCGGCACGTCTCCGAGCCATCCTAGAAAGACACAATGGTCGGCTGGGAGCGCGGTGAGGGTGACGGACGCGCCGTTGAGCTGCGCCAACTGGTTCGGCTCGATCTGGACGGTTCCCAACGGCCACCAGTTCACCATGATGGTCAGCGTGTGTTTGGGGATGAGCGCCAAGCTGTGACTGTAGGTCGCTCCGCCCCCTGCGGAGCATGCGACAAAGCCACTGCCGTCAGGCACGTCGAGCTGTCCGTGGTCGTTCTGGCCCCAGGCAATGATGTCGCCGCCGGCCTTCAACGCCACAGTGTGGTTCCATCCCGCGGAGATGGCGACGACGTCGTTGACGTCAGGCACGGTGGTCTGACCGTAGGTGTCGTCGCCCCAGGCGACGAGCGACCCGTCACCCTTCAGGGCGACACTGTGACGGCTGCCGGCGGCCACGGCGATGACGTCGTTGACGTCCGGCACGGTGGTCTGACCGTCCGGATTCCACCCCCACGCGGCGACCGTACCGTCGTCTCTGAGCGCCAAACCGTGATGGAAGCCCGCGGAAATGGCCACATAGTCGTTGCCGTCAGGCACGGCGAGCTGGTCCAATTCGTCCAGGCCCCAGGCGATAAGTGTGCCGTCGTCCCTGAGGGCCACACAGAAAACGGTGCCTGCGTCAATGGCGACGAAGTCGTTGCCGTCGGGTGGGCTGTCTAGGCCATAGTTGCCGAGCCCCCAGGCCACAAGCGTCCCGTCTTGCTTGAGCGCCAGATTGTGTTGGTTGCCCGCGGTGATGGCGAGGTAGTCGTTGCCGTCGGGCACATCGGTCTGGCCAAAGTTGTTCCAACCCCAGGCCGCAAGCGACCCGTCGTCCCTAAGGGCCAGGCTGTGATAATGACCCGCGGCCACGGCGGCGAAATCGTTGCCCTCGGGCACGTCGCACTGGCCATACGTGTTGTCGCCCCAGGCAGCAACACCTACCCCACCCAAGGCCGGGCAGGTCACAAGCACCACGACGCCCATCGCCAGAACCGAGCTTGCACGCACGTTCATCGTCTTGCCCTTTCCACGCCCCAGTGAGCCAGAGATGACCTCAGGAAATGCGCCCGGAAGGACCGACGGCCCTGCGGCCCCTTTCCTCCCACGCGTTTCCTCTCCTACACGAACAGATACCCGATTGGGGAGGGAATGTCAAATGATTGGGCATGGACCTTGAGGGTCGGCGGACACCATCGGCATTGGCATTCGGCTCACAGTCGCGGCGGGCCGCACAGGTCCGCCGCGATCAAAACAGGTCTCGCTGGAGGCTGGGGGACAGATTTGCCCCGCGGTATACTGGTGGCAGATTGGGTTTTCCGCGCGCCGAAGGCCCGGTAGCCAAAGAACGTGCGTCCATCACGTCCCTCGGGTCGGCGCGCGCCGTTCGCCGGGCTGGTCGCGAGAAAGACCGGAGGCCAACCCGAAGTGGACAGCGCCCTCAAGGTCGTTTTCCTGAGCGGTTTCGTCGTGGTGACGGTCATCCGGGGATGGTACGCGAGGAGACACCCAAAGGACGCGATTGCGGACAGCCGCAAAGAGGGCCTGGCAATGTGGTCGCTGATGTCCCTCTGGGGGGCGACGCAGCTCATAGCGATGGTCTATGTGCTGACGCCCTGGCTGGACGTTGCCGACTATCACTTGCCGACGTTCGCCGGTCTGGTCGGCGCGACGACCTACGTCGTCGCGCTCGGGTTGCTCTGGCGGTCACACGTTGACCTTGGGCGCAATTGGTCGGCGATGCTGGAGATTCGGAAGGAACACACGCTCGTCACCCAAGGTACTTACCGCACCGTCCGGCATCCGATGTACGCCGCGCACTGGCTGTGGGTCATCGCCCAACCGTTGTTGCTGCAGAACTGGATCGCGGGTCCGCCCGCGCTGGCGGTTTTTCTTCTCCTGTATCTGCTGCGGGCTCCGCGCGAAGAACAGATGATGCTCGATCGCTTCGGGGCCCAGTACCGTTTGTACATGAACCGAACCGGCCGGGTCATTCCGCGCCTTTGGTCGAAGTCGTCCGACGCGTGAATCCGGCGGACACCGACAGGATCTCATATGGTGAGGTAGAGACGGTCTGGCCGGGGTTTTGCTCGTTCAATGGGAGGCGATGAAGTCGCGCATCCAGCGGGCGTGCTCCTGGTGCACGTCGATCAGGACGCTGCCGAGGATGGCGTAGCCGGCGATCTTCCCGTCGGTGAGGTGGGCGGCCACGCGCTCCCACTGGTACTGGAGCCGATCCATCGGGACGGCCGCCTGCGATGGGTAGTCCCGGATGTAGCAGCCGATGACGATGGGTCTTGGCGCGAAGATCTCGCGGCACCGCTCCAGGTCGTCGTCGAGCTTGTGCAGGTCCTTGGCGTTCCAGACCCACAGGTTGACCACGTCGATGAAAGGCAGGAAGTCCGCCCACACGGCCGGGTCGAGCTCGTGCGTATAGACGACCGACCACAGCTTGAGCTCGGGGTTGTCGCGCTTCAACGCGGCGTGGATGTCGGCGTAGCGGTCGGGCGTGATGCCCTCGCGCTCGACCAGGCCCTTCATGTCGTCGTGGATGGCGCCGGTGATGTTGGGGTACCCCAACGAGAGGCGGCTGACGTTGGCGGCCTCGGCGCGGACGGTCTGATAGGCGGCGTCGCCGTAGCAGGCCGAGCCCCCGCCTTCCGTGTCCTTGAACCGCCACTTGCTGATGTCACAGACCACCTCGTCCAGACCGCTGAGCTTGGTCATCGCCAAATCGTCGTTGGGATGGAACATGTGGTGCGCGCGGCTCAGCCCGAAGTAGGCAGCGCCCTCGCCCGCGCCAAAGATCGACGGGTGGACGCCCGGGTCGAGCCCCTGGCCCTCCCAAACCCAGCCGGCCTCTCGCATCGAGCCGTCGGTCATGGCGATTCTCCGTCCCGGTCCCGGTACCCCGGACGGCATACTACCGTGCCAGGTGTGGGGACGCACGGCACGCGGCCCTGCCCCGGGGCCCTGGGGGGAAACCCGCCAGAAACCCTCAAGTATTTCTCGGACTATGGACGAATAACCACCGGGGCGAAAGCACTTTGCAGGAATCGGTACGGCCTTTGGGCCCCGATGGGGTGAAAGGGATGTGTGCCTTCCGACAAGCCCATAAGCCCACCGTGGGCATGCTGCTTGGCTGGATGACCCTGGGCGCCGGCTGCCAACAGCTTTCGCCCGAGGCCCGCCAGCAACTCGCCGACGGCGCGCGCGGCTATCAGATGTCTCGCTACAGCTCGGCCAAGGCGACGCTGAGCCGATTCATCGAGCAGTATGGTGACGCGCCCGAGGTCGGGGAGGCGTACTACCTGCGCGGGCTGTGCAACCTGAAGCTTCGCCAGCGCAGCGAGGCCCAGCGCGACTTCGAGGCGGCCATCGCCAAGACGTCCCGCATGGACGTTCGGAGCCGAGCGCAGGCCTCGTTGGCGGTCATGGCCTACGACGACGGACACTGGGCCAGGGCCGTCCGATACTACCAGGAGGCCCTGCCCTGGCTCGAGGATCTCCAGGACTACGACGACCAGCTCCTGCGTTACGGGATCAGCCTACAGCGCACGGGGAAGTGGACCGAGTCGGCGCGGGCGTTCGCCCAGATCCTGCAAGAGAAGCCCAATGGGTCCGCCTCCAAGACGGCCAGGTACATGCT
>CAYOGX010000309.1:0-5966 GCA_964403235.1 uncultured Planctomycetales bacterium
CGGCGTGTTCTTCATCTCGCCCCAAAGCGCTGAGAGCGTCGGCGGCACGCTCCAACGGCTTGGGCTGCACCCGGTCTTGCTGACGACCGACCAAATCACCCCCGAGGCGTACGTGCTGTATGGCCTGACCGAAGCCCTGGCCGACGGCCACATCGAAAGCGGCATCGCCGACAAGGCGGCCGAACGGTACGCTCAGTACAAAAGGCTCGACCCGGTGCCCGCCCGCCTCCTGTTCGTTCCCTGACATCAGCGCGTTGCCCAGATGCTGCCCGCCAGCAGACTGGCGGGCACAGCCAACTCTACTCTGAGCACGCTTCGGTCCGGCCGTAATGCCATTCGCTAAGTTAAGCCATGATCCGATAACGCCGAAGAGAGGACCGGAGCGCATGTTCCGGGCCCGGGGCAGTGCGTCCTCATGCCGGCGTCACGCCGGCCTCAACGATAACTGCCTGTGGACAAAGAATTTACAGTGTCACGCGCTCGTCCATCGGCGACACCGGGCCTCGGACGTCTCGACGGATCGGAACGCTCGATGTCCACGGCAAGGATCGCCATCATCGGCGCGGGCTATTCGGGCCTGTCGGCTGCGTACGAGCTGGTCAAGCTCGGCCGGCGACCCGTGATCTTCGAGGCCCAACACGCCGCCGGTGGGCTGGCCGGATGCGTTCGATTCGGCGACACCTACCTCGAACGCTTCTACCACCATTGGTTCAACCACGACCGCGACATCCTTCAGCTCGTCCGTGAGCTGGGGCTGGACCGCCACGTGGTCCGACGTCAGACGACCACCGGCACGCTCTACGCCGGCCGCGTTCACCGACTCAGCTCACCACTCGACGTCATGCGCTTCAAGCCGCTGTCCATGGTCGACCGGTGCCGCCTCGGCCGGATGGTCCTGCGGGCCGCGGCTATCGAAGACTACCAGCCGCTCGAGGGCATGACGGCCCGTCAGTGGATCACCGAGATGTCGAGCCCGGCCGTCTACGATGTGGTATGGCGGCCGCTGCTCGAGGGCAAGTTCGGCCGCTACGCCGACCAGCTCAGCGCCGTATGGTTCTGGAGCAAGCTGCGGACTCGGGGCCGATCGCGCTCCAGGCGACAGCGCGAAGAGCTGCTCTACCTTGAAGGCGGCTTCCAACGACTGACGCAGGCCTTGCTCGACGCGGTGACCTCGAACGGCGGGCAGGTATGGCTCGGCTGCCCGGTCCGGCGCATCCAGCGAACCAACGGCGGATGGCGGGTCGAATCGAGGACAGGGCCCGAGTGCTTCGACCAGGTCCTGGTGACCACGCCCACGCCGATCGCGACGGAGCTGATCGAGGACCTGCCCGACAGCTATCGCCGGCGGGCGGCTGCCGTCCCCTACCTCGGTGTGACCGAACTGATGCTGATCCTCAACCGCAGCCTGTCCGACACCTATTGGCTCAACGTCAACGACCCGGGGTATCCCTTCGTGGGCGTGATCGAGCACACGAACTTTCAACCGCCCGACGTCTATGGCGGACGGCACGTGGTGTACGTGACCCGGTATGGCGACGAGTCCCACCAGACCGAGCACATGGACCATCAGGCCCTGTTCAATCGCTGGCGGGGGGCCTTGCAGCAGATGTTCCCGGCGTTCGAGGAGAGCTGCGTGGAACTGGCCCTGAGCTGGCAGAACCCCCATGCCCAGCCCGTGGTGCTCGCCGGGCGGGAGGACCAGATCCTGCCGCTCGAGACGCCGCTGCCGGGGGTGTGGATGTGCACGATGGCCCAGGTCTATCCCGAGGACAGGGGCACGAACTACGCCGTCCGACTCGGCCGGCAGACCGCGCGGCGGATGGTCGAGGTGGACCTCCGTCGCGATCGGCCGCAGCGGATCCTCAGGTCCGCCTGGCCCGCCGTCGCCGAGCAGGACGACCCGGCGCCGGTCCCCGTCGCCGCCCTGCAAGGCCTCTCGCCCGCCTGATCCACCCGCTCAAGTAGGGCCGGGGGTGCCGGCCTATCTGACAGCCTGCGCCGGCACGGCGGGTCCTACCTGCCCATCAACATCGCCAGGGCGCGCTATTCGGGGTTTGGCCTTGAACAACCGTTCAGGTTCGCTAGCCTACCGAGATGCCCACGGTCCGTTGGCCCCGCGCCCGGGCGCCAGGCTCCATGGGGAGAGTTCCTATGCCGTGCCGCCGCCGGTTGATGCTCTTTGGCGCTGCCATCTCGGTGTTGGCGACCTCGACCTCGTCGGCCGGGCAGGACCCGCCCGACAAGGTGCTGAAGGGCAAGGGCCTCCGCAAGAAGGGGTCTTATCTGTACGTCCTACCGGGCGAGCGGGAGCTGAGCAACGCCCTCCGCCGACGCCGCCCCGCCGGCAAGATCTCTCCGGTCCAGGCAGAGCTGCGCGACGTCACCCGCCGACAGGAGCAGGCCGAGGCAAGACTCGAGCAAGTCGAACGGGACGCGGACAGCCTGATCGAACAACGGCGGCGGGTCCACCAAGACGTCCAGGCCGCCGACCGCGACGGGGCCTCGGTCGACGTCCGGAATCGCCTCATCACGACCTACAACGACGTGAGCGACCGCCTCAACCAGGTGGGCAGGGAACACGAGAGGATCGCCGAGGGCTTACCACGCCTGCGCGAAGACGTGGCCGAGGCCCGTGAGCGGTATCTCCAGACGCTGCTCGACGTGCGGGACCTGGTCGACAAGACCCTCGAACGATACGACGTCCTGAAGAAGGACCCGGCCGTCAAGGCCGCGTTGGATACACTGAACGACGGGCGCGCCGGGAAAAGGCAGATTACGCTCGGGCCCTCCCCGACCTTCACGCGCGACGTTCAGAAGCTGGCGGGGCTCGAGAAGCAGATCCTGTCCGAGACCATCGAGCTTCGTGCCCGTCACGGCGTGTTCAGCCTGGAGGCGATCATCAACGGCAAGCACCACGTGCCGATGGTCCTCGACACGGGGGCGGCGCTGATCTGTCTCCCGTCGGCCGTCGCCAAGCGGGTGGGCCTCAAGGCGTCCACCACCGACCCGACGATCAAGCTGCAATTGGCCGACGGCAGGATGGTGAAGGCAGGCATCGTGCGACTCAAGTCGCTCCGCGTGGGCAAGTTCAAGGTCGACGACGTTCCGTGCGCCTTGCTCCCACGGAGCATGAGCGAAGCGCCGCCGCTGCTCGGACAGAGCTTCCTACGACACTTCACCTACCGGATCGACTCGGACGGCCGAAAGCTCACGCTCAGGAAGTTCGAAATTCCCACCGACGAACCCCAACCCCCCGCCAAGAGCAAGGCCAAGCGGCGACGAAGATAGCGACCGACGTGCGCCGGCCGTGCACCTGGTGCGTCGTCGCACGTGATTTGACGAAAGGTACGCCGCGCCACCGAGCCGGCCCGTCCTCGGGCCGGCCATGATTCGAACCCGAACTCGCCACGGATACTCAACCGCACCGAGGACGGGACGGGTCTGATAGGTGACACACCCGACCCTCAGATGACGAGCGACGGAGCACTAGTCGCTGGTCCCCGTGGTCGTGGCATAGCCGGGGGTGTCGCCGGTCCATGTGCCACAGGCGTAGGGGATCGAACACGAGGGATCCCGCTCGTAGTCGGGGGCGTTCACGATGGGCCAGATCAGCTCATACCACTCCTGCGGGGTGCAGTTCTCCAGGACCGTCCCGCACGGGTTCACCGCCAACAACGCCGTCTCGACGCAGCCGGGCGCGAACGTCGTGCCGACAAGGGGCGCGAGCATGAGCAGCACCGCGGCAATGAGGCGTCTTGTGGTCTTACGCATTTGGACCTCCCGTCCTTGAATGGAGCAACCGGCGTGCCGTTGCCCCCAAAGCAAAATCCGTCTGAGCGATCCGGGCCGCCTCGGGCAACGTGGATCACGAGCTGCGAGGGCTTGGCCCGAACAAGCCCCAGCGAACGCCAGGAGCCCTCCCCTCAACTGCCGGTGTCCACGTTCTGACAATCGATTAACAGGCCGTTCCCGCTGAAGAGCGGGTCCGTCTCGCACGTCAGGAACCAGGTGTAGTTCAGCGCCTCCTGAAACAGTTGGCCCCCATAGATCGTACAGCTCTGAGCGAGCGTGAACAGGACCCCACCGGCTAAGGCCAGCGCCAGGAACTTCGCCCGAACGAGTCGGCGTGAAAGCATACGGACCTCCTCTCCAGGTCGGGTGCATCGAAATCAGGCGGGTGCCCCGCCCCCCCGGATCGAACATGGCGAAGGCACCCATCCAATATTATCGGCCGGCGGGCCAAAATCAACTTGGGAAAATCCCAGCTTGACCTCGGTCTTTCGGCAGGGCGCCTCGTCGCATGGACGCGATGGACCGATAACTACAAGACATTGCCGGCAGCAGCGCTCGCAGAAGCATCGTCCGTCCCGCGAGGCGCAGCACTCGCAGCTCGGGCACGACCGCCAAGCCGGCTCAGACACGCCGGCGGCGGCGAGAGGCCAGGGCGCAGACTACCAGCAGGGCCGCGAGGATCGCTGGCATCGGTCCGACACCGCCGCCGCACTGGAAGACGGCCGTGACCTGCCGGTCGGCGTCCATCAGGATCGTGATCGGGTTGTTGGCGTCGGTCGTCGCATAGGTGCCGTCACCGGGGTGGTTGGGGTCGTAGAGCTTCCAGAACCCAAAGGGACGGTACACGCTCACGGCCGTCAGCGTGACGACCGTGCCCGCCGGGAAGACAGCGGGCACCTCGTTCGGCTCGACCAGGACGTAGCCGTCAAGGATGCTTCGGAGCTCCAGGTCCAACACGTAGTAGTAGGCCGGGAGCGCGTTGGGGAACTCGTCGGCGCCCATGTCGGCCCGGCCGTCGGCCACCCTCGGCTCGCCGTCGATGTCGGTCCGCCAGGCGTAGTCGTTGTCCATTGCCCCTCGGTTGATGCACATTGAGATGGCGGACAGGTGGTAGTCGTTGTCCTGCCACGTATTGGGGTCGTCATCCGCCCCGTCGGGATCGACAAACAGCGGGTCGAGGTCGATGTTGCCCGGCCCGTCGATGCCGATGCACGTCGGGTCGATGTAAACCTCGGCCGCACCGCCCTGGACGTCGGAGAATCTCACGTCGAGCTGGGGGGGCGATGCGACGCTTCTTCTCTGTACGGCGAACTGCGGTCCTAGCGTGGCGCTGTTGGCCCAGAGGACGCAACTGTTGACCCACAGGTACGTCGCGTCATCACAGAAGACGCCACCCCCGAAACCGCCGGCTGAATTCCCACTGAGCGTGCACAATGTGAGTCCCGGCGCAGCGTAGGAGGTGTAGTGCATGCCTCCCCCGTCCGCACCGGCCTGGTTGTTGCTGACGACACACGACCGGAGGTAGGGACCGCATGCCACGGGAGGCCAGTAGGGATTCCAGCGCCAATAGGGTCCGCCATCGGCAGATGCGTAGATTCCCCCGCCATTCCCGCCGGACGTGTTGTTGCTGATGGTGGAGTTGTGGACGCCGGCGCGGGTGTCGTGGCAGTAGACCCCGCCCCCGTCGCTGTCGGCTGAGTTGTCCACGATGGTGCAGCGCTCAACCGACGGGTGCGCAACCATCTGGGGAGGACCAACGTACACTCCCCCACTGAAGACGTAGATCCCGCCACCGAGGTCACTCGCGTTGCCGGTCATGACGCAGTCGCTCATCACCGGGGCACCGTCCCAGAAATGGACAGCACCGCCAGACGCGAGACTCGCGTTTCCTTCAAAGGTGCAGTTGCTGATGACTGGGATGTAGAAGTAGCAGCAGATGGCCCCGCCGTAGCTCAGGCTGAGGTTGCCCGTGAACGTACACCCGGCGATGGTCGCGTTGCTGGATTCGCAGTAGATCGCCCCGCCGACGCCGCCTTCGTTGTCGCTGAACGTGCAGTCGGTGATCGTAGCCGGGGCAAACCTGCAATACACGCCCCCGCCATAGTCGTCGGCCAGGTTGTCAAGAAAAAGGCAGTGGGTGATGGTCGGGCTCGCATCGTAGCAGTAGATCGCCC
>CAYOGX010000310.1:0-5949 GCA_964403235.1 uncultured Planctomycetales bacterium
TGACCCGAACATCACGGTGATCGACACGAACAACCCGATCACGATCGACATGGTGACCGACCGGCAGGTCAAGGTCTTCTTCGACTGCGGTGGTGGGGGTGTCGAGCCGTTTGCCGGCATCGTCTTGCTGGTACTTGGTTTCGGTGTCGTGGTTCGCAGACTGACGTAGCGACCGCGGCGTGGCATGTACGGGGGAAGATCAAAAGGAGGAAGTCATGACAAAGCGAGCGGTTGTACTGAGTGTCGTGTGTGCGGTTGGGCTGGTTGGCCCCCCGCCGGTGATGGGGGACTATTGGGATGAATTCGGTGACGGCGAGTACGCCCAAGATCCGAACAACCCCGATATCTTCGACCCCAACCTGTGGGACATCGACAACCCGCACTGGACCATTCGGGATCTAATCACAAGTTATGAGTACTATTCCGCGTCGACCGGGGCACTGTGGCTATTCGCTGATACGTATATTCCCGCCTTCGCTTGGCTTGACGCCCAGGCGGACGATGGTGACCACGACCCCAACACGAGCACGGCCTACTTCGATAATAGCGGTTCGCACTACATGGTTGCCTACGTCATGGTCGACCCCGATTTCCCCAATACGGGCAGGGCGAATCTGAGGATGTACAATGACGCGGTGGCACACTGGACGGCCTATGCATGCGATTATGTCCCATCATATCAGGGAGGCAACGCGCGTACGGCCATCTCTTCTTACAACGGTGTAGATCGGACGGACGGTCCAAACGAGTATCGGACGGATATCGATCCCAATGGGTTCTGGATGGCGCTCCAGTACGACACGAACGCCTCCGTCGACCCGAACAATCATTCCGTCCGTGCGGCGGCCTGGAACGGCGACAAATACGACTGGGACGGCCAGTGGGATCTGTCGGCCAGCCTGACATGCTGGTGGCCGGACGATTTGTGGACTGAGGGCGCGTACTCGGTCGCGGTTTACGGAGATGCTAACGACAGTGGCATCGTGTCCTACATGGCCTTCGACAACATCGAGTGCCGTTGGGGGACGTTCACGAATACCCATCGCAGGCTGCTGGACGTGGTATTGAAGGACTGCTGCGAGCTCAATCTCGAACCGAACCTGTGCTACGCCGGAGAACCGCGACGATACACCCACGGGACCGTGGTATGCTTGGACGCCGTCGTCCCCTGCGGCGACAAGAGCTTCAAGAAGTGGACCATCAAGGGGCCGAATGACGCGTTAGATCCCAACTACCAGGTGGTCAACGACACCAACGAGGTCCTGTACCTGACGATGGACGCGGACTATCACGTCAAGGCCACGTGCAAGTGTGGCGGGGGTGGGATGACCCCGTTGCTGACGATGACGCTGGGCGTGCTAGGGTTGTTGTCGTTGATCAGACGCAGGGCGTAGGAACCAGCGTTGACGGTCGGCAGGTGGGCCGATGCGATTCGGCTCACCTGCCGAAGTGCTTCGACAGGAACGGGAGCGTCTTGTTGTTGCTCCAGGCGTGGGGGCCGTCGAAGAAGTCGGCGTCCAGGTTCTGCGACACGCCCAGCAGGGCGTAGACCTTCTTGAGCTTCCGGTAGCCCTGCCGGGCCTCGGCGATCGGGAAGATGGTGTCCTTGATCCCGTTGATGAGCAGCACGGGGCGCGGGGCGTGCAGGGCGACGACCTCGGCCATGTCGCCGTACTGCATGACGCCGGGCAGACAGTTGCAGAAGCAGTGGTAGATCGAGTAGATCGACGTGCGATAGCTGGAGAACGCCCCGGCGATCATGGCCAGCTTGACCCGTTCGTCGAGGATCGGCAGGTAGAGCGACAGCGTCCCGCCGCCGGACAGGCCGGCCACGCCGATTCGCTTCGGGTCGACCTGCGGTTGGGTCTGTAGGAAATCGACGAGCCGCATCGCGTCCCAGCATCGCAGGCCCATCGGCGTCATGCCCATCAGGAACGTGTCCATCGTCACGCGGAGGCAGCTGCGGCGGTTGGTCCCGCCGCGGTCCTGGTCGGCGGCTGTCTCGTCCCAGCCGCGGATGATCGGGGCGATCGTGACGTAGCCCTGCTCGGCCAGGAAGACGGCGTAGTCCAGCGACAGCCGCTTGCACTTGGCCAGGAGCGGCTTGGTGCCCTCGCGGATATACGGATAGATGCCGCTGTGCCCGTGGAGGCAGACGATGGTTGGCGTCTTGCCCTTCAGGCCCTTGGGCACGAAGTAGAAGGCCGGCGACCAGTAGTTGGCCTCCGTCTGCACGTAGATCTTGTGCCGGACGAGCTTGGGGAAGTCCTTCTTCTCAACCCATTCGACCGCCAGCGGGACGCGCTCGGGCATCCGGCCGAGCAGCTCGATCATCTTGGCCTTGAACTTCCGCCGCCAGGCCTTGTGTTCCGCCACGGTCTTGGCGTCCCAGGCCAGCTGCATCGGCGTGTTGTCTGCCAATGTCTGAAAGGCGGGCATCACCTTCGAGTTGATCTTCTTGCTCATCGGTTGCTCCGATTGTTTGCTGTCGGCGGCCTCGCCCTCGGCTGCCGAGCAAACAGTCGACAGACTCGTACCGGCGAAGCCCAGTAGGCACACGGCAGGGATACGTCGCATCAACGAAACACCACGGCGTGATCGTCTCATTGCGGACTCCATTCTGGGTTGGGAAGCGCTGCGGGAGCACCTGCCGGTGTCTCCGCGGTCCTCCGGTGGATCAGAGCGTCAGCCAGCCGCCGTCGACGACGAGGTTGGTGGCGGTGACGAACGAGGCCTCGTCGCTGGCCAGAAACAGGGCGGCGTTGGCGATCTCCTCGGGCTGCCCGACGCGGTGCATCGCGCTCTTGGCGAGCAGCCAATCCATATGGTCGTTCCGGTCGATCGAGGCCTGTAGGTTAGGGGTCATGATCGCCCCGGGGCTGAGCGTGTTGACCCGGATACCCCACGGGCCGTATTCGATCGCCAGCGTCTTGGTCAACGCCAGGATCCCACTCTTGGCAGAGCAGTAAGCGGCCCCGCCCCGCCAGGGCGTGATCCCGCCGACGGACCCGACGTTGATGATCGATCCGCCCCCGGCGTCTTTCATGTGCGGGGCGGCCCACTTGGTGAGCAAGAAGATGCTCCGCAGAGAGACGTTCAGACAGTCGTCCCATTCTTCGGCCGTCATGTCCGCGACGGTCTTCTGAAGCTCCGTTGCGGCGGCGTTGTTGAGCAGGACATGCAGCGCGCCGAAGCGCTCGACGGTCTGCGCGATGATCCGCTGCGTCTCGTCGATGACGCCGATATCGGCCGAGATGGCCATGGCCTGACCACCGTCGGCCTCGATCGCCTGGACCGCCTCCTCGAGCGGTCCGGGCCGACGTCCCACGACCACCACCTTCGCGCCCTCGGCGGCGAAGCGAATGGCCGATGCCTTGCCGATGCCCGTCCCACCGCCAGTGACGATGGCCACCTTGTCTTTGAGTCTCATCGGTGCCGCTCCCGTTAAAGGTCAGGTCCTGGACTCGACGCCCTGTGTTGATATCGCTCGAGGCGCCATCTAATCGCCGAACCCCGCGAGAAAACCACGCGGCGACGGCGAGGGCACTCTGGCGTGTTCCGAGTATATCATGGCGCGGCTCGATGCCCCACAGTGGGCTCGGCGCTGTGAGTCGGCGGCGCTGCTTAGCCGAGATGCTCGACCAGGACCTTGGCGGCCACGGCCCACAGGACAATCCCCCCGGTCGCCAACATCGCCCTCCTGAAGAGTCTGCCCAATCGAGCGCCGATCAACAGACCTGCGACGGTCAGGCCGCCTGCCACCACGCCGATGATGACCGCGGGATACCAGATGCCCACGCCCAGGGCAGCCAGGCTCACGCCAACGGCCAAGGCGTCAATGCTGGTGGCCACGGACAGCACGACCAGCGTCAACCCGCGGGTGGGGTCACCGCTGAGCTCCTCGGGCCCGGCCCGCAAGGCCGCGTGGATCATCCGCCCGCCGACGCCGACCAGCAACGCCGCGGCGACCCAGTGGTCGTAGGCGGCGGTGTACTGCTGCGCACTGACTCCCGCGCCCCAACCGATGATGGGCATGAGGAACTGGAACAGACCGAAATGCCAACCTAGCCGGAACAGGTGTCGGCCCGTCAGCGGCTGAACCAGCATGCCCACCGCCAACGCGACCGTGAAGGCATCCATGGCCAGGGCGATCGCGATGGCGATGATGGATAGCAGGCTCATCAGGCCCCCGTGGGTTCGGCTACGACGATCGGTCGTGCCAATCAACCCAGCGCGACGTCGAGCGTCATCATGACGGCAAAGCCGCCGATCACACCCATGGTGGCGACGTCGACGTTGCCCTTACGCTGGGCCTCGGGGATGAGTTCCTCGGCCACCACGAAGATCATGGCCCCGGCGGCGAACGCGAGCGCGTAGGGCAGGATCGGCTGGGCGACCAGAACTACGGTCGCCCCAATCACGCCGGCGATCGGCTCGACCACGCCGGACAGTTGCCCGTACCACAGGCAGCGGCGTCGGGACAGGCCCTCGCGTCGCAGCGGCATGGCGACGGCCAGCCCCTCGGGGAAGTTCTGGATCCCGATCCCCAGCGCCAAGACCATGGCGGCAGCGATCGTGGCGCCCTCCTGGCCCACGGCGGCCGCGCCGAAGGCCACGCCCACCGCCAGGCCCTCCGGGAAGTTGTGCAGCGTGATGGCCACGATCAGCAACGTGCTGCGTCGCCACGAGGAGCTAACGCCCTCCGCCTGTCCTGTCGCGTAGAAACCCGGGTGCAGGTGCGGCAGCAGCCGATCAATGATCCGCAACGCGACCGCGCCCATCAGAAACCCCACCGTCGCGGGGACCCAATTCAGCGCCCCGAGGTGCTCGCTCATCTCGATGGCCGGTGCCAGCAGCGACCAGTAGCTGGCCGCAATCATCACGCCGGCCGCCAGACCCAACATCCCATCGAAGAACTTCTGATTGAACCTGACCGTAAACAGGACGGGCACCGCCCCGAACGCCGTCATGAACCAGGTGAAGATCGTCCCGGCCAGGGCCTGCAACACGGGATGCCATTCGTAGAAGTTCATGCGGAGAATCGTACGCACATGCTTCCGAACGTGTCAACGGCCAGTTGTCCCGCGCCGGACACGCTGAGAACCGACCGGCGCCGGGTGCCATGCCCACGCTCGCGTGGGCATGCGGCGAGGACGACCACCGTTCGTCTTCGACATGGCCACGCAAGCGTGGGCCATGCCACCCCTCGGCAGGGACGGGACAGGTGCATCGATCGACGCCGGTTCGCTTGAATCGCTGGCATGACCGGTCTAGACTTGACGGTGCGGCCGAGGGGTACGCCATGAACCAGGAACACTTGCGCCAGCTTCTCGAGGAGGTCCGCAGCGGCCAGGTGGACGTTGACGATGCGATCGGCAAGCTGCGGCACCTGCCGTTCGAGTCGCTCGAGTTCGCCAACGTCGACCACCACCGCGCGCTGCGGTGCGGGTTCCCCGAGGTGATCTACTGCGAGGGCAAGACGACCAAGCAGGTGGTCAAGATCTTCCGCCGGCTGGCCGACCACGGCGGGAACGTCCTGGCCACCCGGGCGTTGCCCAAGATCTTTCGGGCCGTGGAAAAGGCCCACCCAAAGGCCCGGTACGACCGGAGGGCCCGCGCGATCGCGCTGCGGCAGGTCGCGCCGCGATGGTCACACGGCGTGGTGGGAATCGTCTCGGCGGGGACGAGCGACATGCCGGTGGCCGAGGAGGCCCGCGTCACCTGCGAGATCATGGACCAGCGGACCGAGACGTTCTATGACGTCGGGGTGGCGGGCATCCACCGTCTGCTGGCCCACTCGGCCCAGCTTCAAGGGATGTCCGTCATCGTCGTCGTGGCTGGGATGGAAGGTGCGCTGGCCAGTGTCGTGGGGGGATTGGTGGCAGCGCCCGTCATCGCCGTGCCCACCAGCGTGGGATATGGCGCGAGCTTTCAGGGCCTGGCCCCGTT
>CAYOGX010000311.1:0-5944 GCA_964403235.1 uncultured Planctomycetales bacterium
TCGCATCACCTGCCGGAGGTGCTCGAGCTGGCCGACCGCGTGACCGTGCTGCGCGACGGCCGACACGTCGAGACGCGGTCGGCCGACCAAGTGACGGAAAACGACCTGATCCGGCTGATGGTCGGGCGGGAGCTGCGGGACATCTACGGCCGGCGCGGCGCGGTTCGGCTCGAGGGCGCGGCGCGGCTTCGGGTCGAGGGCCTGTCGCGGCCGGGCGCGTTCGAGAACGTCGATCTCGAGGTCAGATCCGGCGAGATCGTCGGCGTGGCGGGTCTGGTCGGCGCGGGCAGGACGGAGCTCGGCCGCGCGCTGTTCGGCGCCGAGCCGCACACGAGTGGGCACCTCTTGATCGACGGCGAACCCGTCCAATTGAGAACCCCCGCCGACGCCATGCGGGCCGGCGTCGCCTACGTGTCGGAGGACCGCAAGGAGCAAGGCCTGTACCTGCCCCACAGCGTCCGCGACAACCTGGCCGCACCCCGGCTGGAGCGGTTCAGTACCGGCTGGGGGTGGATCCGGGACGGCATGATCGACGACTACGCCCGTCGAGCGCGCGACCGCTTCGGCGTGGTCACGCCCGACGTGCATCAATTGGTCGATCGCTTGTCAGGGGGCAATCAGCAGAAGGTCCTGCTGGCGGCCTGGATCGGGATCGAGCCGCGCGTGCTGATCGCCGACGAGCCGACCCGCGGCGTGGACGTCGGGGCGCGGACCGAGATCTACGGGCACCTGCGCGACCTGGCCGCGAACGGGGCGGCCGTGTTGCTGATCTCGTCCGACCTGCAGGAGATCTTGGGCATGTCAGATCGCATCGTGGTGATGCGTTCGGGCCGGATCGTCGCGCGCTTCGGCCGCGACGAGGCGACGGAACAGGCGATCATCACCGCCGCCCTTGGTGCTGCCGACGGCGCTGACGCCGGCGCCCCGGCCGGGATCGCGGAGGAGGGTGCGCCATGACGACCGCGCTGCCGGCCCGGATCGCCCGATTCGCCGAGCTGCGGATCCTCCTCGTCGTGGTCGCCTTCGCCGCGGTGATGACGGCGTACGATCCGCAGTTTCTCTCGTCGGCCACGATCAACACGATCCTGTTGTACCTGTTCGGGTACGCGATCATGGCCTGCGGCATGACGGTGCTGCTGGTCTCGGGCGGGTTCGACCTGTCGGTGGGATCGGTGTCGGCGTTGGCGGCCATGGTCGCGGCGATGCTGATGAAGGACCCGTCGATCCAACTGCCCTGGCCGGTCGCGATGCTGATCGGCCTGGCGACGGGCGCGGCGCTGGGACTGTTCAACGGGCTGATCGTCGCGCGGCTCGGCATCAACCCGTTCATCACGACGCTGGGGACGATGCTGCTAGCCCGCGGGCTGACGTACATCGTGTCGGGGGGCGTGGGGCGATCGGGCTTCGATCCAAGTTTCTGTTGGTTGGGACAGGGGCTGATCGCCCGCGTCCAGATGCCCATTATTGTTTCGTTGGCGCTGGTGATCGTGGCGGACGTGCTGCTGCGCAAGAGCCGGTTCTTCCGCCAGAACTACTACATCGGCGGGAACGAGCAGGCCGCCTGGCTCAGCGGTATCGCCGTGAACCGGATCAAGGTGCTGAACTACGGCCTGTCGGGGACGCTGGCGGCGTTGGCGGGTCTGCTGTTCGCCGCCCGGCTGGACTCGGCCATGCCCAACGCCGGGGAGGGCGACGAGCTGAAGGTGATCACGGCCGTCATCGTCGGCGGCGCGAGCCTCGCCGGCGGCAAGGGCACGGTCCTCGGCGCGTTTCTGGGCTGTCTGTTGCTGGCGATGATCCGCCCGGCCATCAGCTTCCTGCCGATCGAGGACCACTGGGAAAAGGCCGTCGTCGGCACCATCCTACTGATCGCCGTCATCCTCGACCGCCTCGGCCGACGCGCGTGAGATGGCACGTCTCATTCCACTTCTAGGAGAAGTGCTCACGGACCTTAGTCAACAGCCCACGGAGGTTAGCGTACGGCATCTTCCCCATGTTCTGTAGTCGTCCGACCACAATACCCGGATGAACGGATATCTCGCGGGCGAAGGCTTCGACCACTTCCTTGCTGTAGTAGGGATGGTTCGCAGCTATGAATGCGGCCAACGTCCCCCTCGGAACCAGCCATTCGCTTGCCAAATGATCGGCCTCTTGCTCGATCTCAGGCTTGTCCTCGGTTTGAGCGGCGTCTTTCCCAACCAAGTAGTCATCGATGAAGCCTTGGGTTCGATACCCCTGAAGGACGTGGGCAAGCTCATGCATAAGGGTGAACCAGAAGTTGTCGACCCTGTCGTATCGTAGCGACAAGGCAACGACGGGGGAACGGCGATCCAGCCAAAAGGTTGCACCATCGACGTAAGTTTTCCGCAGGTGCTCTACAATCACGAAACGGATCCCCAGGTCGCCCAACACCTCTGGGATCCGGCGAGTCCCCTGGCTACTGGCGGACAGCCGTGGCATATCTGCCACCGCCTTCTTGAATCTCGCTGTGCTGAAGCCCCTCACCTTCTTGCGTCGAGCAAGCTGAGTGGCGCGAGAGGCCCACGCAAGAATGGCCGATTGCTGGGCCGCGAGATATACCCTCGACTTCCGGGCAGCCAATGCTGGCTTGGGCTGTTCGCTGAGGGACTGAACGCCCAAGAACTCACACACCTTTCGCTCCAACCTGTCGACATCGTCTGTCGACTCGATCCAGCCGCGCCTCTGCAGTTCTTTGAGTGGCACAACTGCCCCTATGGCAGCGCGTCGTTCGAATGCACTTGCTGCTGCGGGTAGTTTGTCGAGCTCGTAGGCAGCCTGCAGGTTGAGCCAATACTCAGCCGTTGTGCCCAAGACCTGGCTGAGGAGACGCGCCGTCGGAGCGGTGATCGCCTTCTTTCCCTTGATGATCTCATTGACCGTCTGGATGGGACGGCCGATGATCTCAGCGAACTCAGTCTGAGTCCAGCCGCGCGCATCAAGCTCCCTCCTCAGGAGGTTGCCTGGGGGGATTGGATGGAATGGTCTCGGGCTCGTCCTCATGGTCCTCCCCTCTTGTAGTGCTTACTGATCTTCCTAACGACCACAACTTTCCTCGGACCTTCCCTGCTCACTTCGACAATGAGCCGGTACTGGTCATTGAGACGCAGTGACGACTTTCCCTTGTCCCTACCCTTGAGCTGCTCGAAGCGTAGACTGGGCGGGGTCCGCAGATCCTGCTCGTTGGTCGCGGCTTCGATATGGCGGACGAGGTCAAGAAAGGCGTCGACCACGCCCTCGGGATACCGTTCTGCGCCCTTGCCCTGTGTATAGAGCACCTCTAGCCTTCGTGTTGCGAAACGGAAGTCCATTCATGCATTCCCAGGGGCCTCCGTACCCACCCATAGTATAAGCCATTTTGTCCGAAAGGCAAGTGGAATTTTCACCCTTTCACTGAAAGACCGAGCCTTATTTCCGCGGCGGCGGCGACCATCACAACAAAGAACCGGGAGGAAGAAATGCAAACCGTCTTGCCGATGTGTACGATGCTGCTGGCGAACCTACGGAAAGCACCACGCGAGTACCCGGGAGGCCAACCATGACTGCCGGTGACTGGACGAGCCGAAAACGGGTCGAGACGACGTTGAACCACCGCGAGCCCGATCGGGTGCCGTTTGATCTGGGCGGGTCGATCTTGACGGGGATTCATGAGCAGGCCTATCGGCGGCTTCGGGAGCATCTCGGGCTGCCGGCGGTCGACGTCGAGATCGAGGACGCGTTCCAGCGGCTGGCCAAAGTGGACCAGGACGTCAAGGATCGGCTCGAGGTGGACGTCTACGGGATCAATCCCGGCCCACCGCGGGGGTTTGACATGCCGCAGTGGAGCGAGGACGGGTACGACAAGTTCCGCGACGAATGGGGAATCGAGTGGTGGCGGCCGCAGGACGGCGGGTTCTACTACGACATGCGGGTTCATCCGCTGGCCGACGTCGACACCGTCGAGGCGCTGTCGCGCGTCACGTTTCCCGATCCGCTCGACCCCGGCCGCTATGAAGGCATCGCCGAGCAGGCCGACCACCTGATGAATTCCAGACAGGTCGCCACCATCCTGGGCCGAAACGCCCCGGGCATCCTGGAGATCGCCCTCTGGACGCGAGGTCCGGAGAACTACTACTGCGACCTGCTGACGAACCGTCCGTTCGCCGAGGCCCTGCTGGACGTGGTCCTCGAGAACAAGATGGCGTACTGGGCTCGCGTGCTCGAGCGGGTCGGCGAGAACGTGATGATGGTCTCCGAGGCCGACGACCTCTGTACCCAGACTGGCATGCTGATCAGCCCGGAGCTATACCGCGACCTGATCAAGCCGCGACACACCCGGCTGTTCGAGCACATCCGCAAGCACGCCGCCGTCGACGTGAAGATCTTCTATCACTGCTGCGGCGCGGTCGCGTCGATCCTGCCGGACCTGATCCAGTCGGGCATCGACGTGCTCAACCCGGTTCAGGTCAGCGCAGCCGGGATGGACACGAAGGAGCTGAAGCGCCGTTTCGGCAAGGACGTGACGTTCTACGGCGGCGGCGTGGACACGCAGCGCGTGCTGCCCTACGGCACGCCGGCGGCGGTGCGAGACGAGGTCCACCGGCGAATCGACGACCTGGCGCCGGGCGGCGGGTTCATCTTCAACACCGTGCACAACATCCAGGCCGACGTCCCCCCCGAGAACATCATGGCCATGTGGGACGCGCTGCGGGAATACGGCGTGTACGCGTAACGCGGTCCGGTCACGTCGTCGGCTGGGCTTGCCGGCGGGCGGGCTTGGACCCCCGGGTTCAGTCCGTCGCCGTGAACAGCTCGGGGAGCCGTGCTTCCGGCGGCTGACCGTCCTCGAAGTAGCCGAACAGTTGGTCGAATTCCGTCTGGACACCGGCCAGGAAGGTGCCGATCTCGACGGGCGTGGGCTGGGTATGTTCGTGCAGGAACCCCCCGAATTCATCCGCGTCCTTGCGGTTCCAGTGGACCAATGCATGGGGAAACAGGGACGCGGCGTATACCGCATCGCGGAGCCCGTCACGGGCTACCAAGTCGCCCAGCCCATCGTAGTTGTGGTGAAAACTGATGGCGTCCGCGAACGGAGCGGGCAATCGCAGCCTCTCGGCCAGCAAGTGTCCGACCTCGGTGTGATCCATCTGGAAGGCCGCTCGTTCCCTTCGCAGTTGCGTTCGCCAATCGTTGGCCGGGTCCAGCAGGATGGCGATCTGCTGCTCCTTGGCCACCGCGTACATCACGGGGATCGCCAGGTCCTGTAACATACCGGCCAGGAAGGCTTCCTCGCTAGGCCCGTCGTCCCACTGGCTCGCGAATTGTTTGGCGGCAACGGCCTTGCACAGGGCGACCTGCCAGAACGCTTTCGACTCGGTCCGGTCGATTCGCAGTTCGCTGTATACCCCCGTCAGGCAATGGCTAATCGCCAAGGTGCGGATGGCGGGAAGCCCCAACAACTTCACCGCGTTCTTGATACTGGTCACCTTGTTTCGAATGCCGAACCAGGGGGAGTTGGCCAACTTCAGCAGCTCGGCGCTGAGGGAGGCGTCGGCACTGATGACGGCCGCGTAGTCCCCGTGATCGACCTCCGGATCATTGCCCAGCTCGATGAACTTGAGCGCAACCGTTGGCGTGGTGGGCAGATGCGACAGGGAATCGACGCGCGCCAGGATTTGGTCCTGCAACGGGGGCGCTGACAGGATTTCTGCCGATCTGTTCAGGTTGAGTCCCATGGTCGGCATCCCATCCCGGTCCCCGTCCGGACCGGGGCCGGTGTCGTTTCACGTTATCGGACGGATGGTCCGGCCGTCCTTTCCACACCGCCCTTTTGCAGGGACGGTACGGGCATCCCCGCACTCGTTCATCGTCTTGGGAGCGGACCTACTGGAGGGAAGATTAAAAACTTGAGCCAAGCCGCCGCCCTTTTTGGGCGATATAGATGATG
>CAYOGX010000312.1:0-5936 GCA_964403235.1 uncultured Planctomycetales bacterium
AACGTCAGGTCTACGAGCGTCTGGTCGTCTTCGCCGTACAGGTTGGCCACCGACAGATAGCGCTTGGCCGGGCAGGCAGCATCCGGCACGACCACGCCTTTCCATCCTTCGGGCAGCTTCAGGACGCCGCGCTGTAGGCCCTCGGATGCCCGGGCCAGCTTCTCGTGGCCCGTCTCGGTGTAGATGGCCGCGGCCAGGTCGACGCCGAGACCGCCCGCCTCGACCTTCTTGTCCGTGATCGGGCTGGTGAATACGCCGTCGGCCTTGTCCTTATAGGCGTCGGTGCGGGCCCAGTTCTTGCCGACCACACGCTTGGTGCTCACCCGGCCGCTGCCGCCGACCGTGGCCATGCCCAGCCGATCGTTGACGCACCACCAGGCCGAGTTCCGCGTGGCCTTTGTCTCCAACGGCCCGGTGCCTTGGGCATCGTAGTATTTCCGGCTGCCGGTCAGCTTTGGCCGCACGTAGAAGTAGACGGGGATGCCCGTGGACCCCATCCGACACGGCTGGCGGGCGCGGAACATCGTGAACAGCACGCACGGGCCGTCATCGAATGAGTAGAACGCGTAATGCCGATCGACGCCTGGCTCGGTCACGGTCCCTACGGTGGCCAGGCCGTCGTCGCTGCACGAATGTCGATAGACAACGTCATGGCCGAACCCCGCCGGCGCCTTGCCTTCCCACCTGACGCTCTTCCCGCCGATCAAGGAGTTCTCGAGCAGGTAGACCAGCGGCTCAGGCCCGCCCGCGCCATCCTTGGCCGGCACGACGAATCCGGCGATCCGGCCCCAGCCGCGGGCCGAGATCGTGCCCCAGGTGAACGACGCCCACTTGTTGCTCGATCGATGGACCAGGCACTGCTGCCAGCGGTAGTGGTAGGCACCGTTGCGGGCCAGCCACGCGTCCGTCGGCGACAACGGCTCGGCCCGCGGCCCGTGGATCTTGTGCAGCAGGTAGCACGTGGCCGCCTTCGCGTAGCAGTTGCGGTGGTAATCGTACAGCCTGACCGCGCGGGTGTGACGCCTCAGCAGGCCGGCCGCCTGCTCCTCGAGCGCCGCCGCGACGGGGTCCTTCTTCATCACCGCCCCGTAGCAATAGGCCAACAGAGCAGCGCCGTAGTAGGCGTCGTATTCCATCCCGTGCACCGAGGCCGGCTCGCCCTCCGGCAGGCAGATCGTCTTGAGCCATTCGAGCACGCCGTCGTACCCGTTGCCCGGGTACGTGTAGACCTCGGGCACGGGCATCTTCTTGATGTGGCTGAGCAGCTCGATGTAGCTGCGGCCCTCGAAGATCAGGTCGCCGCCGTACCAGATCTGACACCAGGCGTGATGATCGCTGGAATAGTCCTGGTACAGGTTCCACGCGCCGGCGCACCAGTCGCGGATCGGCTTCCCGTCGGCCTTGACGTTGCAGGCCTGGTCGTGAACCGTCGCCACCAGGTCGATGCCGTTGCCGCGGATGATCTCTTGATACTTGTTGTGGTCCTCGCGTTCGGGGAACAGATAGGCCGCCCCGGTCGTGCTCGACAGGTCCTGCTTGACGACGTCGTGGTTGCCGCCGCCGCCGAGCGTCCACGTCCGGACCAGCCGCTCGGGTTGCGATCCGCCGATCATGACCTGCTCGACGAGGCCCTTGGTCTCGTCATCGAGCTTGTCCCAGAGCCTGGCGGCCCCCACCGTCAGCCAGCCCAACTCGTCCGCCCGATACCCCAGTTTCCGACGCCAATACTTGCCCTGGTAGAACTGGTGCTCGTCTCTGGCCGGCAGGAACGGGTACGGGTTCTTGACGTACGCACTCGTCAGGCAGCACCACCGGATGGCCTTGATCGCGTGATCGAGTAGCGTCGCGCGCGGGATCTTCTTGTCGGTGAACGTCTCCTTGGTCGTCTCCGACAGCAGGACCGAATAGCAATAGACGATCTGGCCCGCGCACGGCACGGTGACGACCTCCGCGTACCACTTGGGTCGCCACGTGTCGTACTTGCGGACGTCGTAGAAGCCGCTGTTGGGGATGCGCTTCGAGTCGTCGGTCCACAGCGGCTCGAAGACGGCCACCGTGTCCTCGATCACGTCGAGGTACAGTTGGCACAGCTCCTGCTCGGTCATCGCCCGGGCCGGCGCCGCGGGCAGCAGGCAGACGAGCAGGGAACCCGCAACGAGGGATCGTACAACGTGTGATGTCGTCATCGACTTACCTCCTCGGCGTTAGATCGGATGTCGCGGACAAGGGCTTGCCGGCGACTTTCGCTCACTTGCAGCGCTTGGACAGCATCCAGGTGTACAGCTCGTCGGTTCCGTAGGCGCGGTCCCAACTGTTGTGGCCGACGCCGGCGTATTCGGTGTAGCGCGGCTTGCCGCCGCACTTCTTGATGGCGGTGATCATGTCACGCGAGTGCTTGGGTGGGACGGTCTCGTCGGCCGCACCGTGGAAACACCAGCACGGCAGATCCGCGATGCGACCGGCCTTCGCCGGGTCACCCTTTCCGCAGATCGGCACGATGGCCGCCCACTTCTGTCGGTGATCCACGGCGAGCGCCCACGTCCCGTATCCGCCCATGCTCAAGCCCGTGAGGTAGACCTGGTGGGGGTCGACGTTGTACTCGGCCTGCGACTTGGTCAGGGCGGCCAGCGCATAGTCCTTCTCTGACGTGGCGGTCCACCATTGCTCCTTCGCACACTGCGGCATGACCGTAACAAACGGCCAGGTGGTGTTACGCTTCCGGATCGCCTTGCCGATGCCGACGCGGACCTGGCCCTTGTTATCGTCGCCCCGCTCGCCCGCCCCGTGCAGGAACAGGATCGCGGGCCATGTCTTATCTGGACTGTAGTCGGCCGGGACGAAGACGACGTACTCGCGGGTTGTCCCGTCGGGCATGGTGATCGACTTGTCGATGAAGCCCGTTCTCCGTCCGTGGGCCTGCCCGTCGCCAGCCGAGGGCGAACCGCAACCCACGCATAACCCCATCAACACAAACGCAAGCGCCACGGTCAGGTGAAACGTCCCGCCAAGTGAGATCATGTTGCCTGCTCCTCCTGAGACCTCCGATCAGGACAGCCGGGTAACGGGGCAGGATAGTATGGAACGACGTCCGGGCACAAGACGGGCACAGGGGCCTATCTGCGGCGCTTCTCGAGCATCCAAGTCAACAGGTCATCGGTGCCGTAGGCGTCGTCCCTTGACCATGTTGCCAAGACCATGTGTGACTTCACGGCCAAGCTCAGCCTCGTCCCTCGGCTTCGCTTGACCGTGCCACCCATGTCCGGCGAATTCTGGATCTACCCTAATCGGACCGCGCCAACCGGCTTGGATGGTGCCCGTGCATCACCCCTGATCACACAGCTCGAACGTCTGGCGCAGGGCGTCGATCACGTCGCCCTTGGGCTTGAACTCGTGGCCGACGTACAGGTCGTAGTCCGTTCCCGCGATCGCCTTGCAGATGCCCGCGTAGTTCAGCTCCTGCGTGTCGTCCATGTCGTTCCGACCGGGGTTGCCGGCCGTGTGGAAGTGGCCGATCCATTGGATGTGCTCGCGGATCGTGGCGATCAGGTCGCCCTCCATGATGGCCATGTGGTAGATGTCGTACAGCAGCTTGACCCGCGGGCTGCCGACGCGCTGCACGACGGCCACGCCCCACTCGGTGTGGTCGCACTGATACCCGGCGTGGTCCCGCTTGGAGTTCAGCAGCTCCAGGTTCAGGTTCACGCCCTTCCGCTCGGCATAGGGGGCGATCCGTCGCAGCCCGTCGGCCGTGGCCTCGATCGCCTCCATCTCGCTCATGTGCGGCTGCCGGTTGCCGCTGAAGCAGATCACGCCCGGGATGCCGTGCTTGGCCGCCAGGTCGATCGATTCGGTCAGCTCAGCCGCGATCCGCTCGTGGTTCGACCGCTTGTTCAGCCCGTCCGGCAGCGAGCTGTGCCCGACCATGCTCGCCATGACCAGCTTGTGTTTCTTGGCCAACGCGCAGACGTCCTTGAAGTCGTCGCCCCGCCCCCACATCTCGACGGCCGCATAGCCAATGTCAGCCGAGACCTTGAACAACTCGTCCAGCGTCATACCCTCAGGCCTGAGGATCGGATAGCACACAGACTGTTTGATTCGCACGGTAGACTCCTATTCAAGAGCAGCGCTGCGTCAAGACGTACCCTACATGTTACTTCTCAGTTCTTCAGACGCAACTCGTGGCGAACGTTGCTGCGTTTGGAGACGTTCACCTTAAACGTCTTCAGCGCATCGCCCAACCGAACCTTGACCTCGTAGGTGCCGCAAAAGCCGCGGAATTCGAACCGGCCGTTGGCGTCCGTGCGTCCGGTGGCACTCGTCTTCCATTCGTGATTGATCAGCCGGTCGAGCACGCGGTAGGCCTCCTTCGGCTGGAGGTCCTTGCCCAGCAGGCCGGCCTGCCACTTGTTTTCGTCGCTGCCGCCTTCCCACTTGTGGGCCATGCCGTCGCCGAGGTTCCACCACGTCACGCCGGCCATGTGCTCCACGCTGAAGAACAGTCGGTAGAAGTTCCGCGCGATCTCTGCCTGAACGGCCTGGGCCTCTGCGCCCGTGCCGGCCGATCCGATCGAGACCTCCGTGATGAACAGCGGCTTGCCGAACCCGCCGTACAGGTCGTAGACCTTGAACAACAATTCGGGCGCCGATTCCGTGCACGCCATCACACGGCCGGTATCGGGAATGTGGAACTGGAACCCAATCGCATCGAACCGAACGCCGCGCCGCTTCAGAGTCGCCAGCAGCTTGTAGTACGGGCTTTGCCTTCCGTCCGGACCCAGGTACTTGTGCGCAACCTTCTTCGTCTCATTGCTCATCAGGACGTTATCGGGACCGAACCAGCGGTTCGCCTCTTGAAAGCACCAGGCCACGTAGTCGTCCGGGACGACGTTGACCCGCTTGGGCACGATCGTCTCGTTGACGACGTCCCAGATCTTGATCGATCGTGCGTAGCGCGCGGCGATCTGGGCCATTCGTTTCGACAGTAGCTCTCCCACCCGCCCTTTGTCCCTGCCCAGCCACTTCGGATAGGAGTGTTGCCACATGAGCGGATGGCCCTTCAGCGTCAGGCCGTGCTTCCGGGCGAACTCAACGCAC
This sequence comes from uncultured Planctomycetales bacterium, assembly GCA_964403235.1. Lineage (GTDB taxonomy): Bacteria > Planctomycetota > Phycisphaerae > UBA1845 > JAFGLZ01 > JAFGLZ01. The sequence continues at coordinate 5,095 of CAYOGX010000312.1, forward strand.
AGGTCGGGCGGGGGCCGCCGGTAGACGAACGGCGAGTCCTTGGCGAACCGCGGCTTGCCCTGCACCGGCTCCAGATCCGACCAATAGAATGGGGCCGAGGCGAAGTTGAAGAGCCGCGCAAACCGCCGCTCGTACGCTTCGTTCTTGGACTGGTCTTTGAAATGCTTCAGGAAAAAGCAATTGCACCCGAGTAGGAACGCGTGCGTGAGCTGTTTGACCGCAACCTCGGTGCCCGCAACCGGTTTGCCGTCAGCTCCGGTCACAACGAGGACGGCGTCGCCCTTCCGGTGCTTCTCGATGCCGTCGTTGATCCGCTGCTGGAGCTGAGGCGCGTTCCACATCGTTCGGTACGCGTCGGGGACTTGGCCCAACGCCGGCCCATACAACACCTGAAATAAGCCGCAAGCTGCGGCAATGATGCCCACGTGATGGGAATACGAACGGCGCCTCATCTATCGTCGCCCTGCCACATGAAGCTCGGCAGCGGTGTCTACGCGTCTATCTGCGCCCCAACGGCCGGTTGATCGTCACAGGGGTGGCCAGGAGTTGCTTCAGATCGTGGCCTTTCGTGAGCCACGCCAGATCGAACTTGGCCACGGCCACGGTCTCGTAGAGCTTCCTGACGCCCTTCTCGAACAGCAAGTAGACGTTGCCGTGCTTGTCTGCGGCCAGGGACGAATAGGCACTCGGGCCGCTGTAGACCAGGCGCTTCACGGGCCAGGTCCTGCCGCGGTCGAAGCTCGCCCACACCGACATGCGAATGCGATCCTTGCCGGGATCGTCCGGGGTGCTGAAGACGAGCACGTCCTTGCCGCCGGTGCTTTCGAGGGGCAGGCGCACCA
>CAYOGX010000313.1:0-5928 GCA_964403235.1 uncultured Planctomycetales bacterium
GCCTCCAACAGGGCGCTCTGCACCTTGGCCGGCGCGCGATTGATCTCGTCGGCCAGGATGATGTTGGCGAAGACGGGTCCCTGCTTGACGCTGAACTCGCCGCTCCGCGGGTTGTACACCTGCGTGCCGATCAGGTCGGCCGGCAACAGGTCGGGCGTGAATTGGAGACGTTGAAACCCCGTGGCAATCCCGCGGGCCAGACACGACACCGCCGTCGTCTTGGCCAGCCCCGGCACGCCCTCCAGCAGGATGTGCCCGTTGGCCAGCAGCCCGACCAGCATCTTGCGGATCAGGTCCTCCTGACCGACGATGACCCGCCCGATCTGTTCCGTCAGTCGACGGAACGGATCGCTGGCCGCCTCAACCTTCTCACCAATCTGCTTCACGTCCATCTGCGTCGTGCTCATGCTCGCTGACTCCACGCTTCGCTGGTCGGCACACCGATCCGCCGGTTAACGTACCGGCCTAACCGACCGTTACCCTCGTCGTCATCTCGTGAACGGGCCGGACGATCCCGTCACCACCGCGACGGCCCAGCCCCAACGAGCGGCATTGGCTTGACGCGGCAGGCTCGATCGCCTGCCCCGCGCGGAATGCCACCCCGTTAGCATGCGGATACTACCCATACTCCTCTGCGAAACGCCCGGTTCGCCCAATACGCCGGAAATCTCATATCCCGACATGTCAGCCCGTCGATGGCCAAACATCCTGACATGTCGACGTTTCGACCTCTTGACGTTCCCTTCACCCGCCGCGCGATCCACGGGCCTCGGCCGCCAACTGCTTCTTGAGCACCTTGCCGGTCGGCCCCTTCGGCAGTCCGTTACGGAACTCGACGATCCGCGGGTACTTGTACGCAGCCAGGTGCTTCTTGCAATGGTCGATGATCTCTTGATCCGAGGTGTGCGAACCGGGAAGCAGGACCACGATCGCCTTGACTTCTTCGCCGAGCTCGTCGTCCGGAACGCCGATGACGGCTACCTCTTGGACGCCCGGATGGTCGTAGATGACACGCTCCACCTCGGCCGGATAGACGTTGAACCCCTTGCGGAGAAGCATCTCCTTCTTGCGGTCGATCACGAAGACATTGTCGTCCGCGTCCATCTTGCCGATGTCGCCCGTTCGGAACCACCCGTCGACGATGGCCTCGGCCGTCGCCTCGGGCCGCTTGTAATAGCCCTTCATGATGTTGTGCCCGCGGACGACGATCTCGCCCTCGGCCCCGCGATCGACGAATCGGCCCTGATCGTCGATCACGTCCATTTGAACGCCCCAGATCGGGCGGCCGCTCGAATGCGGCACGATCGGTCGGTTCCTTTGGCTGAAACACGCGATCGGTGAGGTCTCGGTCAGGCCGTAGCCTTGTAGAATCGTCAAGCCGAGTTTCGCCTTGGTCTGCTCGAAGACCGCCCACGGCAGCGGCGCACCGCCCGAGACGGTCAGTTCTATGCTCGATAGGTTGTAGTCCCGCGCCCCCGACATACTCAACCAGGACATGTACATGCTCGGCACGCCCGCGAACATCGTCACCTTGTTCCGCTGGATCGTCTCCAGCGCCACCTCCGGCTCCCACCGGGGCAGGTAACAGACCGCAGCCCCGTACATCAGCGCCGTGTTTTGGATGCAGGACTGCCCGAAACTGTGGAACAACGGCAGCGCCGCCATCGCCACCTGCCCGGGACCCAGCCATTGCATCCGGTCGGGATAGTCGCTCAGCATCCACAGCGGCAGGTACTGGGCGTTGCTGTACAGGTTGAAATGCGTCAGCTCGACGCCCTTGGCGCGGCCGGTCGTCGCCGACGTGTAGATGATCACGGCCGTATCGTCCGGCATCGTCGGATAGATATCCGTCCACGGTTCGGTCGCCTGCATCTGGCGGGTCAGGTCGTCGGCGTCGCCGCCGACGAGGATCATCTCGCGACAGCGGTCCGCCTGCTCGAAGCCGGCGGCGGCCGCCCCGGCGAACTCGTGCCATGCGATCAGGATCTCCGCGTCGCTGTTGTCCAAATAGTAGGCCACCTCGTCGCCCGCGCTCAGTACGTTTAGCGTCACCGCCACCGCACCCATCCGCACGATGCCGAAATAGGCGATCGTGAACTGCGGCACGTTCGGCAGCATGATGGCCACTTTGTCGCTCGGCTTGATCCCCCTGCCCCGCAGCAGCGCCGCCATCCGCATCGACGCAACTCCGAGCTGCTCATAGCTCGTCCGCGAGTCCTCGATGATCAGGGCCACCTGCTCGGGGACGGTCCGGCCCATCTCGTCCAGAATGAATGCCAGGTTCAGGCTCATCAGCTTCCCGTTGAATCTGAAGCCCCTTCGCTCGGCTGACAATAGCCGTGCGGGGACACGAACCATGAATGATAAGCGCTGTTGCCGCCCCCAGACAAGGTTTACGCGCCGCGGCGCCGGTTCACGATCACACCCTCCCGGCACTAAACAAGACCGCCCGACAGGCAACGTCGGGCGGTCGACTGCAACCCTGGGTCGGAATCACTAGTCCTCGGCTACGATAGCGTCGACGGGACACTCCTCGGCGCACGTGCCACAGTCGGTGCACTTCGCCGCGTCGATGACGTACATGTCATCGCCTTCGCTGATCGCTTCCTCCGGGCATGCGTCCGCGCACGTCCCGCACGTCGTACATTCGTCGGTAATCCTGTGAGCCATGACCTCTCCTGTTACGTCTCGCCACACCTTATGACAACTGCCTGGCCAGCCAGGCACACCTCACATATACGATAGGGACCGGCCTATCGTCAGGCAAGCGGACCGCCGGGAATCGCTCGATGGCCGGATCAGTTCCCCTCGGTCTCGTTGTCGGACGGTTGGGGCTTGGCCAGCGCGTTGACCTGATCGGCGAAGCTCTTCATGCCGGGTTGGCCCGGGAGACTCACCACCATCAACAGCAAGGGAAACGCCAGCATCAACACGTTGACGACCATAGGTTTGTGTCCCGCCATGACCAGGAACAGCCCCCCGAACGCAGGGACGGCCAGCAGGATGCCGGCCACCGTCTTGGCCTTGACGAAGTCCTCCGCCACCGTATCAACCGTGGCCGACGCGCCCCCCAGTGAGTTCGCACGGTGACGCATCAGCCGTCGTATGATGATCGCCGAGAGGACCAGCCCCCCTACCATGATCACCCCCCAACCGACGCGGACCAGGTTGCACATGTCGCGCGGGATGATGCGGTCGAACTGATAACCGGCCCGCCGCGACATGAACCACACGGCGAACATCAGCAGCCACACGAATACGTACGCGTTTTTCGCACGCGACAGGGCAGCCATGGTGCGCCTGGCGTCTGATTCGGTCATGTTGATTGGTCCCGGGGATTCAATTTGATGACGAGCTCAACCTCTCCGACGTCTCGGCCCAGCTCGCGGGCGATCTCGATGGGCGTCCTACCCGCATCCGCCAGCTCGAGGACCTCGCGTCGAAACGCCTCCTGTTCCTCCGACGGTCCGTGCGGACGGTCGGCCGGGCCTGCGACGCCCTCTACCGAACCTGCTGCGATCTCCGAGTCAGCCGGCGACGGCGAGATCGCGTCACTGCGCGTCGCGTCGGGTTCCGGCCGGCCTGCTCGTTCGTCGTCGCGTTCCGGTTCGCCAAGACCCAACCGCCTCAGCTCGGCCAGTCGTGCGTCGGCGTCGGCGATGGCCTTCTCCAGCTTGGCGAACCTCGTATCGACCTGGGCGTTGATCTGGCGGGCCAGTTTCTCGAGCTGCACCATGAGCTCGGTCATATCGTCGTGCATCTGGTCCTGCTCACGCAATTGGCTGATCTGTTCGCGAGCATACGCCCGCGGCGAATGTCCCCGGTCCGCCGCCCGCCGTCGCGTGCTGATCATAATCATCGTCACCACGATGACCACGCCGGCCAAGAACATCAGCGACGTGGCATCGAGTTGAGTGTCCGCGAACAGTACCATCGGCACAGACCTGAGCTGGCTTACCCCGCCTGCGAAGTCTGCCACGCCTGCCGGGCCGCGTCGATTACCTCGCGCAGCGGCGCGTCGTTATCAAGCGCCGCGGTGTGGCAATCGTCGTACTCCGGCGAGCCCGTGACCACCGCGCCATTTCGTCGGCCCACCTTGATCCGGATCGGGCCGAAACGCGTCTGCACGGTGACGTGCTCACGCTGGAGCTTCCGCCGGCGCGCACGGTGGCGGCGAATCCCGAACGTCGGCGTCTCGGCAAACAGCAGCGATTCCATCGTCTCGACCGCGCCGGGCTGACACAGCACCGTTACCTTGACCGCGGGACGGTTCTTCTTCATCACGATCGGCGTACAGTAGACGTCCAATGCGCCGGCCGACAGCAGCCGCTCGCATGCGTAGCCGATCGTCTCGGCCGTCGCGTCGTCGACGTTGGCCTCCAGCACGGCGACCTCGTCGTCGGCATCGTCCGGCTCGGCGGTCGTGTCGGCCGCCTGACCCAGCAGGACGCGCAGGATGTTGGGCCGGGCCTGACCCTCACGCTGCCCGGCCCCGCAGCCGACCGCGTCGGACGTCATGGCCGGCATGGGCCCGAACGCCTCGGCCAGTGTAGTCAAAATGGCCGCGCCCGTCGGCGTGGTCAGCTCGAACCGCTCGGACGACGCCGCGATCGGCACGTTCTCGAGCAGGATCGCCGTCGCCGGCGCGGGCACGGGCATCTCGCCGTGATCGCAACGGATCACCCCGCTGCCGACCGGGATGGCCGAACACATCACCCGCTCGACGCCCAGCGCGTCCAGACCAATGGCCGCGCCCACCACGTCCACGATCGCGTCAACCGCGCCGACCTCGTGGAAATGGACCTTGTCGACGGTGGTGCCGTGGGCGCGGGCCTCGGCCTCGGCCAGCCGTTCGAAGATCCGCAGGGCGTTCGCCTTGACCGAATCCGCCAAGTCACCGGCCTGGAGGGCGGCCCGGATATCAGACAGGTGCCGATGCGGTTGATCCGCATCGGCGGCCACCTCGACGCAGAACCGTGTCGCCGCCAGGCCTTGTTTAATCACCTTGTCCGCGCGGATCGCGTAGCCGGCCAGCTTCAGTCCGCCCAGCGATTTGCGCAACCGGTCCACGGACAGCCCGGCGTCGATCAGCGCACCGAGAATCATGTCCCCGCTGGCCCCGTTGAAACAATCGAAGTAAGCGATCCGCATTGGCCACTCGCTGTCAGACCGGCCTCGATAGACATCAGTGTAGGCGATCCGGGCCCGTCTGAACAGACCTCATGCGGTTGTGGCCCGCACCCCGCCCCGCGCGAAACTGGCATCGGCCGCGTTGGACGATGTGCCTGATCGGCCGACCGCTCGCACCTCAGAACGGCAAGGTGGAAATTCTTGACAGGGGCTCGACATTAGCCGGGTGAGCAGTTATCCTACGCATCAACCTAGTTGGGTCGAGCCGTTTCGCTCGCCCCGGCGGTCTGTGATGCCTCAAGGCGCGGTCGCCGACGGGGTGCAGCGGCGGTGGAATTGTCTTCCGAGCCGAGGGAGGTTCAACCATGTTGGGTGGGCTATCCTGTTGCGTGATGGGCTTTATGGGCACGCTGGCGTTCATGTTCTTGGGATTCGGTTGCCTGACCACGGGCAGGCCCCGTTCCCGGCCCAGGCGCTAAGACTGCAACCGTTAGTGCTGTTGCGTCTGACCGGCCTGTGACGGACGGGAATCCCTTCGGTTCCCCCGAATCCCCGGCCCCGCCGATTCCGTCTCCCCACGGCGTCGGTGGTGGCGAGGACCGTCTTCGTCTCTCCGCATAAAGCCGTGTCCGCTTAACGCGAAGTGCACATACGGTGTGCCAATGCGCCGTGTCATCTCGTTTAGCGCGGTCCAACGGCGATGCGTCACCTCCCCGAATGAGGTGGCTCTCGCCCGTCGGCCCGGCCGCGTCGGCAGCCTAGCGCTGGTTTCGCTCGAGCGGGGGCAGTGGGACGGTT
>CAYOGX010000314.1:0-5916 GCA_964403235.1 uncultured Planctomycetales bacterium
CTGAACGACTTCGACGCGTTTCCCTGGATACTGCAGTTGCGGCAGGAGTCGCCGATCAGCGTGCCCGAGGAAGCGGGCGACGAACTGCTCGGCATGATCCTTAACTGCAATCGGATGCCGCGCCTCAGCCTGCCCGAGGAGCTTCGTTACGAAGAGGCGAGTCCCGCCGCGCGGCCGGCCCTTGCCGTGCGTCCCCCGCGCGGATATGCCGCGCCTTCCCGCCTGTGGGCCAGTGTAGACAGGCAGAATTGGTGGCGGGGGCGGGGCAGAAATGATGGCACGAAATGACGAGACGATACAAGTCGGAGGTTGCGGGATAGGGGATTGCAGAAGTGAGAAAATGTCCGGCCGCGAATGAGGTCAGAACAGCATCTCAAAGAGCTCCTGCAATAGGGTTGAAAAGGGCATTACGGCGTCTGTAAGCATGGGCCTGGGTGCTCAAAAAATCCAATGGAAGGGGACGTGCGGCGCGAGAACCCGAGCGCGTCGTTGGTCACGGCAGAAAGCGTGCCGCCCGCCGCGAGCAGGGCGACATCCTCTCCTTGGTTAGTTACCGTTGAGGTGATCGGCATAGCACTCCAACCAGTCCTGATTCGTGAACGTCGGTTGGCCCAACGCCGTGAGCGCGTCGTTGAGCATGTCTCGGCACGTCCGCATCATGGCTTTCTCTTTCTCGGTCAAGTCGGCCACCATGCAGTCTTTGCGAAACTCGGCATACCACTCGGTCAAGTTCTGCCCGGTCCCGACATTGGGCACGGTCTTGAGCAGTTCGATAGTCGCCCGTGACGGGTAGTTGGTCCCGAACGCTGCCGGGTAGCCGTCCTCGTCGTTGATGTCCACCTGTCCGGCGGAAATACATCGGCAGACCTGCTTGGCCTGCTCGACTGTGCCACTCTTGTGAACGATGACCCAGCAGGCGACGGCCATCTTGTTGCTCGATACGGCGAGCGCATTGCCCGCTATCAGCAGCACGGCTAGGATTCGCAGTAGGCGTTTCATCATTGATCTCCCACTCTTACGATGTCCATGTAGGTGCGCAGCGTAGTCCCTGATCCGTCCACGTTTTCGTCGTCCTCGGTTTCGGCTGTCAGAAAGAAATACTCGTGAGGGGCATTGTCTACCGTGATGGTACACATGGGGATCGCCACGCCGGCCGCGTCGTCTGTGCCTTGGTCCCAGCCGCAAATCGCGGGTTTGGGGCGTGTGGTCGTGCTCACTCCATCATAGTGCTTCAACCGCCCCACTGCCCATTTGCCGTCAGCCATGCCGACCCATCCGACCCATCCACCGACGAGAAAGACGCCATTCTGCTGCGGGTAGTAGCGCCCGTGAGTGGTATCGGCCCCGCCCCATGTGTCGTGATCCGTGCTGTTGAGGATGATATTGGTTTGGCCGCTTACTCCCGTCATGTCTGCCGTGAGCCGCATCCGGCACCGCTCGGGCTGGGCAATGCGCTTCCACGCGGCGACGGTGATGTTGGTCTCGGTCACGTCCACCAGGGACACGTTGTCGATGCGGTAGTTCGCGCCAGGGCCGCCAGCCGTCGAGACAAAGCGCAGGCCACCCGTGGTGTTTGCTGTGATGGTTTCCGTGTAGCTAGTGTCCACGGGGCCGCTGCGTGATGTATAGACGACATCCCCCACCTTGGGCACCATGGTCGCCACAGCCGAATCCAGCGCGAGCGAATACGTCAGCTCGTATTGATGTCCGGGGATGATGGTCGGATTCTGGTTCATCTCGCCGTCACCGAATGCGCCCAGCGTGTTGGTGGCATAGCCGCCCTTGATGATCCAGACCGTCGTGCCCGCGTTCGTGGTCCAGTCGGCATCACTCGCAAAGGTGCCGTTCTCGGCAAGCTCGGTCGGGTCCGTGAGCGCGAGCGTAGCCATGGTCTGCACGTGGGTCCCGAAATCGTTGGGCGCGTTCGTCATGGCGCAGTGATTAGTGGAGGGATCGTCGGCCTGCCACCGTGCCTGCAATCCGCTGGCGTAGGCGTTGCTGGAGGCGCCGGCCCAGCCGGTGAGGTCGGCGTCGTAGGCCTGGACGGTGGCGCCGATGTCGGTGTCAAGGACGGCGTCGGTGTCGGTGCTGGCGGCGTTGATCTCGGCGAGGGTGTCCCACTCGGAGTCAAGGGTGGCGTCGGCGTGCATGCGGGCGGTGGGAAGCGTGCCGGAGCTGCGGGCGAGATCCTGGGCGCCGGTGAGGACGACACTGTCGTCGGCATCCCAGCGCGCCTCGAGGCCGGTGGCGTAGTCGTTGCTGGAGGCGCCGGCCCAGCCGGTGAGGTCGGCGTCGTAGGCCTGGACGGTGGCGCCGATGTCGGTGTCAAGGACGGCGTCGGTGTCGGTGCTGGCGGCGTTGATCTCGGCGAGGGTGTCCCACTCGGAGTCAAGGGTGGCGTCGGCGTGCATGCGGGCGGTGGGAAGCGTGCCGGAGCTGCGGGCGAGATCCTGGGCGCCGGTGAGGACGACACTGTCGTCGGCATCCCAGCGGGCTTCGAGGCCGGTGGCGTATGCGTTGCTGGAGGCGCCGGCCCACTCGTCGAGGTCGGCGTCGGCAGCCTGCTTGCCGGCGAGATCAACCATGATGTTGGTGCCGTTCTCGGTGAGGGGGCCCTTGACCTCTACGCCGCCCTGGAAGCGTAGGGTGAGCTGGTCGGTTGTCGTGGACTGCTGCACGGCGTTCTGAGAGTCGGTGAGGACCCAGGCGCCCTGGTGCAAGGCCTGGGCTTTGCGGCCAATTGCGACGGTATAGGTGCCGCCGCTGGCAATACACAGCCGTCCGTATGCGAGGCCATAGTCTGCGCTGCCGTGGACGAGGTTCTGCTGGCCGCCGGGGATTGCGGAATAATCGCCGCTGGCGACGTTGTCGTGTCCACCGCCTACTACTGCGCTGGTTGCGGACGCGCCGATCTCGTTTGCATGCCCGCCGCCAATCCGCGACGTCAATGCGCTGGTGTTGACTGTGTTGTCCTGCCCGCCGCCGATGGAGCTGTAAGATGCGTCGGATGCGACGGTGTTGCCGGACCCGCCCCCAATGGCGCCGTACAAGCTGAAGACGACGTTGCCGTCTCCGCCAGCGACGGTGGCGTATGTGTTGCTGGCGGTGCTGTCTTTGCCGCCGGCTACGGTGGAATTGTCGCCGATGGCGCGGTTGTTCTCGCCGCCCCCCACAGAGGCCTCGACGCCAGAGGCGACGTTGCGAGTGCCGCCGGCAACGGACGACTTGGCGCCGCTGGCGACGTTGCGCTTGCCGCCACCGAGAAAAGCCGCGGCGCCGCTGGCCCTGTTTGTGGTGCCGCCGACACAAACGGCGTAGTCGGCGTTGGCGGTGTTGATGACGCCACCGCCGGCAAAAGCAGCGTAGGCACCGGAACGCACGTTGTCGCGGCCGTCAAAGTAGTTGGCGGCGGCAACGTCAACAGTGGCGGTGGTGCCGCTGTCCATGGCCCAGTTGCCGTTGTTCGTAAGTATGTTGCCGGTGTACTTGTTGGTGAAGCTCCGGAGACTGGCAACGTCGGTCTCGTTGGAGCCGATGCGGGCTGCGTGGCCGGTAATGGCTGTCTCGTTGGAGCCGATGCGGGCTGCGTGGCCGGTAATGGCAGTCTCGTTGGTGCCGATGCGGGCGGCGTGGCCGGTGAGGGTGGTCTCGTTGGTGCCAATCCGGGCAAGGGCGCCGGCAATGTCTGTGTCGTTGCTGGTGACCTGGAGGACGAGGGTGGCTACGTCGCTCTCGTTGCTGCCAATGCGGGCGGCATGGGCGGTGAGGGTAGTTTCGTTGGTGCCGATGCGGGCGAGGGCACCGGCAATGTCTGTGTCGTTGCTGCCGACCTGGAGGACGAGAATGGCAACGTCGCTCTCGTTGCTGCCGATGCGGGCGGCATGGGCGGTGAGGGTAGTCTCGTTGGTGCCGATGCGGGCGAGGGCACCGGCAATGTCTGTGTCGTTGCTGCCGACCTGGAGGACGAGAATGGCAACGTCGCTCTCGTTGCTGCCGATGCGGGCGGCATGGGCGGTGAGGGTAGTCTCGTTGGTGCCGATGCGGGCGAGGGCGCCGGCAATGTCTGTGTCGTTGCTGGTGATCTGAGCCTGTAGGTTTGTGGTGTCGGTGGGGGTGGCCCAGGGGACGGAGACGGCAGGGATGGCACTGAGTACGTTGGTGATGGAGTTGGTGCCCCAGGAAAGGGCGCCGGTGTCCCAGTGAGAGGTGACGGCGACGCCAAGGGAGACGCGATTGGTCCAGACAGAGTTGTCGAGGGAACGCTCCAGGGAATAGCCGACAACACCCTCCTTGCGGGTCCAGCCAATGCGGACGGCGTTGGTGGCGACGGTGGCGTTGGTGTTGTAGCTGAAGATGTTGCTGACGCTGAGTGAGGCGGGCAGGTACCCCTGATAGTTGGTGCCCACGATGCGGTAGTAGTAGGTGTTGGTGACGGCAGAGTTGGTGTAGACGCCGGTGGCGAGGTTGGTGCCGCGGCTGTGTAGGCCGGTGACTGCGGTCCAGGTCCCGACGGCCCAATCGTCGAAAAGATCGACGGGGCCAAAAATGGCCCCGGCACCGTAACCGGGCATGGGGATGGCGAGGAGTAAGAAGACGAGACAAAGGACACCCATTTTCATGGTGGTTAATCTCCAGGGTAGAAGGTGGCGACGGTGACGCCGTCGACGTTGATGAGCCGGACGCCGTTGTTGCCGGCGCCGTCGTCGCAATGGACGGCGATATAACCAATGTCAACGGGGCCGGCCTCGCCGCCGCGGATTAGATCGGGGATCACGTCGATGTCAAGCTGTGTGGTGTTGACGTGGTTGCCGTCGGTGCTCCGGTAGAGGGTAAACTCGCCCTTGCACTCGACGGCCACGTCAGCCACATCGCCGACCTCGGCATTGAGCGCGGCGACGTTGAGCGCGATGGAACCGATGTACGAGTGGTCGGACCCGTCGAGCTCGTAGGTCCAGGAGAGGCATGATGCCAGGAAAGCAGAGGCCCCGAGGTTGCTCTTGAGCTTGAGCGCGAAATAGAGAATGTGGTTGCTGGGGACCTGGACGATGTCATACCCGTCGCCGGTGGAGTTTTCTTCGAGCAGGTAAACGCGGGCGAGAATGAGATCGCGGGCGTGCCAGGTCTTCTCTGTGACCTCCTGGTTCTGGGAGTCGGAGACGTAGAGCTTCTGCTCCTGGTAGGCCCAATAGAACTTGCGGCGCGCGTCACTCATGGCTCGGCCCTCGGATGGTCGGCCGGGACGACCGACCTACTGGGTGATCAGCAATCATTGGTAACGGAATCCGTTGGTGCCGTCCCACTTGAGGACGGCGGCTTTGTGGTGTATGGCCCACCCATAGCTCGTGTCGAGCCCGAGGCCGCCCGGCATGGTGCACCACGTGGCAGGCTTGTTGGTGGTGCCGATGGTGATGCCCTTGTGATGATTGCTGTGACTCTCGGGCCACGACTGATGGAGGATCCATTGTTGATCGAGGAAAGGCTCGCCCAAGGCGGCAAACACCTGTGCGGTGTTGATGCCGCTAACGACGTTGGGCGGCCGGGCATAGACGTAGATCTGGGCAACGTGTGCGATGCTGGTGACGGCAACGGGAAAGTAGATCTTGCGGCGCACGGCCCACAGATCGGCATCGTAGTTGCCACCGGGCTTGCGATACCCGAGGGCACCGACCTGGACTGTGGCGTTGCTGTAGCCGTAAGTGCCCCAGCCGGTATCGGCCTCGTTGGTGGCTGCGGCCCAGGTAACTTCGTTGTCGCCGGGACCGGTCCAAGTGTCGTTGGTCGGGTTGCCGGAGACGAGTGCCCACACCGGCACGCCAGGGGTCCAGCGCAAGGCATCGAGGACCTGGCGCCGCTCGTCGAGGTTCTCGGCGCTGAGCCAGCCGAGCTCTTCGTCGGCGGCATACTGGTAGACGGGCA
>CAYOGX010000315.1:0-5914 GCA_964403235.1 uncultured Planctomycetales bacterium
GCGCTGGGCGGGTCGGGTGGCGGGCACATGGCCCTGGTGATGGCGCACCGCGCGCCGATGCTGTGGGCGGGCGTCTCGTCGTGGGTGCCCATCACCGACCTGGCTGCGTGGCACCGGTTCTGCAAGGCCAAGGGCTATCGCTACGCCAAGATGATCGAGGCGTCCTGTGGCGGACCGCCGGGCAGGCCGGAGACCGAGAAGGAATACCGAAGCCGCTCGCCGATCTTATGGCTGTCGCGGGCCAAGTCACTGCCCATCGACATCAACGCCGGCATCGGCGACGGGCACGGCGGAGCGGCCGTGCCGATCGATCACTCGCTCAACGCCTTCAACGTCTTGGCCCGCGCCAACGGTCATGAGGACAAGACGCTATCCGAGCAGGACATCTGCGCCATGACCGATCAGAAGCGGATCGGCCAGCACCTCGCCAACGAGTGGGAGGATGAGCCTGGCCGCCAGCACAAGATCCTGTTCCGTCGCGCGGCCGGCCCGGTTCGGGTGACGATATTCGACGGCGGACACCGGATGGACGCGCCGACCGGGCTGAGGTGGCTGGCGTCACAGTCCAAGCCCGATCGAAACACACCGACCCAGAGGCAATCCGGCAAGACCGCGGAGACTACCCAAGGCGGGGGCCGAAGCGCCATGAAGACGAAACTCAGTCGAAGCAAGGGCACGTCGCCCGCGGTGGGGCGGCAGGGCATGGTGGCCAGCAGTCAGCCGCTGGCGGTCCAGGTGGGCGTCGAGATCCTCCAAGCGGGCGGGAACGCCGTCGACGCGGCCATCGCCGTCAACGCGATGCTCGGGTTGGTTGAGCCGATGAACTGCGGCATCGGCGGGGACCTGTTCGCGATCGTGTGGGACGCCAAGACGCAACGGCTGTACGGCCTGAACGCCAGCGGCCGGTCGCCCTATCGAATCAGCCGTGACCTGTTTCGACAACGCGGACTGAAGTCCATCCCCCCAGACAGCCCGTTGAGCTGGTCGGTGCCCGGATGCGTGGACGGGTGGGATAAGCTCCGCGGGCGGTTCGGGACGATGACGTTCGCGCAGATCTTCGCCCCCGCGGTCCGCTATGCCGAGGAGGGGTTCGAGGTCACGCCCGTGATCGCCCGTGGTTGGCAGGAGGCGGCCGAATTCAAGGATGCCGACGCGCGAAACACCTATGCTCCCGGCGGTCGGGCCCCCCGCGCCGGCGAACGGTTCACCAACCCGCAGCTCGCACGGACCTACCGGGCGATCATCGAAGGCGGGTGCGATGCGTTCTACCTCGGTCAGATCGCAGACAAGATCGTCGCCGCATCACAGGCCAAGGGCGGGCTGTTCACCCGGCACGATTTCGAGGACCACACGTCGAACTGGGTCGAGCCGGTCAGCACGACGTATCGCGGGTACACCGTCTGGGAGCTGCCGCCCAACGGACAGGGCATCGCCGCGCTCGAGATGCTCAACGTGCTGGAGGGCTTCGACCTCGCTGCGCTCGGGCACAACTCGGTCGAGCACCTGCACCTGTTCATCGAGGCCAAGAAGCTGGCCTTCGAAAACCGGGCCAAGTACTACGCGGACCCCGCCTTCGCCGAGCTGCCCGTGGCGGGGCTGATATCCAAGGAATTCGGCCAGGCCCAGCGCACGCGGATCGATCGGAACCGGGCCGCGCGGGCCGTCGAGCCCGGTGACGCCAAGCTGCTCTACGGCGACACGGTCTACCTGACCGTCGTCGACAAGGACCGCAACGCCGTCTCGCTGATCCAGAGCATCTTCTATGGGTGGGGCTCTCAGATCGCACCGGGTGACCTGGGGTTCATGCTGCAGAACCGCGGGTGCCTGTTCTCGCTCGACGACGATCACCTCAATCGGCTCGAGCCGCACAAGCGGCCGTTTCACACGATCATCCCGGCCATGGTGACCAAGGAGGGCCGGTGCTGGTTGAGCTTCGGCGTGATGGGCGGCGACATGCAGCCGCAGGGGCACGTCCAGGTGCTGTGCAACCTCATCGACTTCGGCATGAACGTCCAACAGGCCGGCGCCGCGCAGCGATGCCGGCACAACGGTTCGTCGGAGCCGACCGGCCATCGGATGACCAACGGTGGGGCGGTCTACCTTGAACCGTCCATACCGGCCAAGGTCGCCGAGGGTCTCAAGGCCAAGGGCCATCGCATCGCCGGGTCCGACACGAGCTACGGCGGGTATCAGGCCATCCGAATCGACCACGAGAACGGCACCCTCCAGGGCGGCTCCGAACCCCGCAAGGACGGCCTGGCGATCGGCTACTGAATCGCGGTGCGCCGAGACGCGCCGGCTGGGTGGCATGGGCAGGCTTCGCGAGGAACGAGCGAAGTTTGCCCGTGCGAACGCCCGTCATCGTGCACGGCGAATCAGTCGTAGATCTCGTCGGGTCCGAGGATGTTTGGGTAGAAGGACCGGAGGTGCCTCCGCGTCAGGTAGCACAGGGCGCATTTGTCCGGCACGCGCTCGGGCAGGGCGAAGCCGTGCTTGTCACGGGCCCACTTGGCCAGGCGGATGGGCCCGCCCTCGGCGAGCATCCGCGAGATGAGGTTGGCGTTGCCCGGGCCCTCGCGGACCAGTTGGCTGACCTTCTTCTCGTTGGCCTTGCCGAGGATCACCCCGCAGTTGGTCTGGATGTTGTCGTACGGGTCGATGTGCAGTTCCCAGATCCGGTCGGGGTCGAACTCGACGGCGCAGTCCGGACCGTCGTGGTCGAACCGCCAGCCCCGGCCGGTGGGCAGCGCGTCGACGGCGTGTTGATCCACGTAGCGGCTGAGCTCCCTGTAGGCCGTGCCGACGAACTTGGGCGGGCGTCGTCCGACGTGTTCGGCCAGGCGAGCCTCGTCCCGGGCGATTCGTTCGAACTCGCGGACCTCCTCGAGCGTGCCGCGGGGGCCCCAGACGTTCTGTTGTCCGAGCAATTCGAATGCGGCGTCTCGGACGCGGACCACGCGTTCGGCCGGGACGTGAGCTTGGTGGTAGGGATCGGCGCTGAGGTATAACCCGACCACGCCGAGCGATTGCAGGCGCTCCAGCCGATCGCGCACGATCTGGTCGTTGGTGGCGAACGAGCCGTTCGTCTCGATGAAATGCGGCTGGACGCCACGCGGTCGGGCCAGCTCGATGCCGCGGACCAGCTCGTCCCAGTAGAGCATGCACTCGCCGCCGGCGATGTGGATGACGCGGCCCAGCTCGTGCAGATCCGCCAGGTAGGCGGCACAGCGTTCGGCGTCCATCGCCACGTCCGGCCGTTTGCCCCTGCAACCGAAACAGCAGTGCCGGCAGGCGATCGTGCATCGATAGGTGAAGAGCACCGCGGCCACACCGAGGTCGGTAGCGGCCTGGACGAGGCCTGCCTCGCGAAAAAGGGGACGGGAGTCTTTTTGCTGTTTGGCCGGCTTTTCGCCTAGGTTTTTCGCATTGTGAGGAAAAGACTCCCGTCCCCTTTTTTCAAGGGCCCCTCGCGGGACGGTAGGTCATCGTCACCTCGTTGACGGTGGGGATGATGCCGTACAGCTCGGGACGGCGGTGCTTGAAGATCATCTCGCGCCAGCCGCGACGCTGCTCGGGGAGGTCCCCGGTGTAGTAGCTCGGGATGCCGGTCCGGCCAGGCTTGGGCTGGCTGGCCTTTCGGCCGGCGTAGTAGACCTTCTTGTCGTCGAAATCGACGTCGACGTAGACCACCCCGTTCTGCTGGAAGTGCGAGGCCGCCATCACGTAGCCGTACGGGTCGATGATGACCGATCGCAGCCCCGTGTCCGATGAGTTCCAGTGCGCGCATGCTACCCAGCAGCCGTTGTCGACCGCGCGGGCGCGGAGCATCAGCTCGTTGTTGAACCCGTCGGCGCCCCAATGCTGGGACGGGTCGAGGATGATCTCGGCGCCCTTGAGCGCCAAAACGCGATCGATCTCGCCCGTGTACAGGTCGCCGCACTCGTGGATGCCGATGCGGGCGAAGTCGGTGTCGTACACCTTCAGCGGCGCGAAACCCTTGACCCAGTAGATCGGCTCGACGAAGACGATCTTGCCCGACCGGTCCCAGACGTAGGAGAGGCTGAGCCGGTCCTTCTTGCGGAGCCCGCCGATGACGATGTAGCAGTTCATCCGTCTGGCCCGCTCGGCGACCCTATCCATCGCCTTCTGGCCGATCTCGTTCTCGATGACGGCGGACATCTCGGACAGCAGCAGCAGGTCGGGCTTGAGCGCGGCGGCCCGGTCGATCACGTCGAGCATCGTTTTGGGGACGACGTTGTCCCGCCAGATGTCCTTCGGGTCGAAGTAGCCCACGGCGATGCGGGCCTTGCGCTGCTTGAAGGCGGGCAGCGCGGGCGGGGTCCACGGCTCGGCGATCGGCGCAAAGGCCTTGCGATCGCCCAGGCAGTTGCAGAAGAAGATGTTCTCCTTCTGGTAGTAGGGCTGATGGACGTTGACCTTGCGCTTGTCGAGGTTGACGGTCGCGCGGGCGACGCCGTCTTCGTAGCCCGTATCGGCCACGGGCGTGCCGACGCGGTTGAGGATCATGCTACGACCCCACGCGGTGCCCTGCATGCCGCGTGCGTAGCGGTTGGCCAGTAGCGTCCGCGGGTCGGCGTACATAGCCGTGATCACATGGGCGTGGCAGTCCAGCGCGCGGGCCTTGAGCAGCGGCACCCATTGAAACTGGTCGCGGAACCGCTCGGGGTAGTGGTGCCAGATAAGGATCTCGGCCCCCTTCATGCGCAACACGTTGTAGATTTCGCGGAAGTAGAAGTCGCTGGTGACCGTCATGCCTACCACGCCGAACGGCGTTTTGAAGACGGGCAGATCGTCGCCGAGGGTGATGCCGTCGTCGTCTGGCAGGGCGTGCGTCTTGCGGTACTTGCCCAGCACCTCGCCGTCCGGCCCGATCAGCAGCGCGGTGTGGCAGGTCTGCTTGCCGCTGGTCATCTCCTTCATCGCAAGGGCCAGATGCGTGCGACGTTCGCGTGCGATGCCAGCGAAGTCGGCCAGATCGGTCGTCTCGCGTCCCTCGGCAAACGAAAGAAACGGCATGAAGGGCAGCACGATCAGGTCGCTTGCACGTTCCCCGGCCGCCTGGCTGACCACGGACAACACGTACGCGCGGTTCTGATGCCTCTTCACATCGAGCAGGCACACGGTGGCCAGCTCGACGATCCGTTGGTCGTCCACGCGTTTCAGGGCCCGAACTGGTTTCACGTTTGCCAGCGCCACAAGA
Source organism: uncultured Planctomycetales bacterium (assembly GCA_964403235.1). Classification (GTDB taxonomy): domain Bacteria; phylum Planctomycetota; class Phycisphaerae; order UBA1845; family JAFGLZ01; genus JAFGLZ01. The sequence continues at coordinate 5,222 of CAYOGX010000315.1, forward strand.
GCAACCAACCCCAGCGGCAGAATCGATCTCATTGCCTGTCTCCAGATCAGGACCCCCGCGTCCATTCTCGCCGACCCGTCCACCAAGACAAGCTCGGCGTTTCGCCGGGCCCAGGAGCCCCCTTGTCATCATCCGTCACGACCTTAGAATCACGGTCCAGGTTTCGACGTTTTCGTGTTTCGCTCTGGCTGGCGCGGCTCGCCAGCGGCGAAAGCGCGACCAGGATCGGAGTCGCGACGCAAGATGAGGCGCTTGCCTGTAGGAATCATCGCTATGAGTACACCGCATGAGGTTGTGGCCGAGATGGAGCGGACCGGCGTGGTCGCCGTGGTCCGAGCCCAATCCAGCGAGCAGTTGATCGACGTGGTCGGGGCGTTGCACGCCGGCGGGTTGACGTGCGTCGAGATCACGATGACCACGCCCGACGCGCTCGACGTGATCCGGTCGGCCAGCAAGGCGTTCGCGGGCAAGTGCGTCATCGGCGTGGGCACGGTGCTGGACAGCGAGACGGCGCGGGCGGCGATTCTGGCCGGTGCGGAATACGTCGTCTCGCCGATCCTTGACTTGGCCACGATTACGCTGTGCAAGCGTTACAACAAGGCCGTCGTTCCCGGGTGCTTCACGCCGACCGAGATCCTGACGGCGTGGCAGGCTGGGGCCGACCTGATCAAGGTCTTCCCGGCGACGAAGCTG
>CAYOGX010000316.1:0-5913 GCA_964403235.1 uncultured Planctomycetales bacterium
GTCCTCCAGGACGATGCCCACGGAAGGGACGGACCTTCCGAAGCTTCGCGTCACGAGGATGGATCCGCCGCCGGCCTTGTGGGTGGTCTGCCCTTCGGGGGTGCGTTCGATGATGGTGACGTCTTTGAGAAGCGGTCGGCCGTCCTCGCGGTTCCGGCGGCGTGCGCAGCCGGCCTTGAGGACGAACGAGCCGGCCCCGTCGCTGATCCGCCAGTCCTGGCCCTTGGCGAGGGAACGGTCGACCGCGTCGTAGCAGACCCGCGCGCGAATGCGCGAGCGGATCTCCCTGAAGATGTTGACGATCTCGGGCAGCTCGGACGGGGCGTCGCGGTAGTAAAGCAGATCGGGCAGGTTGAGCCACTTGGCCTTCATCTTGCTGGGAATGGGCGCGACCGTCGGTCCGAACGGTTGGACGCTGAGCTGACCGTACTGTAGCCGGGACCGGTCGAAGACGCTGACGTTGAACAACTGGGCGCGGACCAGGGGCAGGCGCTCGGACTTGTCGAACTCGATGACGGCCTCCGGGGCCGTCCCGAACCGGGTCGCGTCACCGTCTTGCAGCTCGATGAAGGCGGCGCCGAAGATCCGCAGGTAGTCCTTCTGTTCGGCCCCGCTGCCCCGGATGTGTTGCACGTCGTCCGCGTGGAAGGCGTAGTCCCCGAACTGAAGGAACTTGTTCATCTCCAACTGGCGGTTGACGTACTGATCGATGCTCTCGCGGACCTTCGAGTCGATCTGACGAATGAAGCTGGGGATGACGTAGTTGGAGAAGTAGAAGGTGAAGACGCCCACGGCCACCGCCACCACCCCCGCCGACAGGAGCAGCCGGTGGATGTTGATGCCGCTCGCGCGGCACGCGACGAATTCGTTGTCCGCGCTGAGCCGGCCGTAGACGTTCGTCGTCGTCAGCAACGCCGCCACCGGCAACGTGAGCGTCATGGACACCGGCAACATGAACGCTAGCAGCTCCAGCAGCTCGATCGAGCTGACGGACACGCCCTTGATCATGTTGGCCACGCCGCCGCCCAGCGTGAACACGAGCGTCATGCCGATGGTGGTCAGCACCATGGCCTTGAACAGCTCGCGGAAGATGTACCACTGCAAGATCCACATGACACGGTCGACCTCGCCCGGGCCCGCGACGTCATGGTGACGCGCTTGGCCCCGGCCGGGATGACGCCGGTTCAGCGACCTGCGCCCCCACGGACCTCGATCGCGCCGGACCTCGCGAGCACGGGCGCGTGGGTAGGGGGTTCGGGCCGTCTCGGCGCCTCTGTAAACCTATTACTCTAGGGCAATCGCGTACGGTGTCAAACCTCCCGACCGCCCTGGTGCGGGTCGGGTGCATCCAAAAAACCGTGGCGTTTGTGTGGCATGGTCAAGGGACGACCCGGCAGGGTCGGATCTTGGCCATGTTGCCGAGATCATCTGCGGGCCCACGGCCAAGCTCAGTCTCGTCCCTCGGGGTCGCTTGACCGTGCCACCCCTCGCCACTGAAATCAAGATGCACCCGTGTGCGTCCCTATGGGTCATGTCGGCCCGACAGGGGGTTCCGCCTCGACCGGATCCGCTCGGCGGCCCAGCAGGCGTGTTCCGCCAGAGCCGGGTCGTCGTCGTTCGCGACCGCCTGCAGCGCGAAGAGGTGCTCTGGTTCGCCCACGTTGCCAAGGGCGACGGCTGCGTTGCGGCGGAGCATGTTCAACTTGGCCCGCCGGATGGCCCGGCCCCGGGTGGTGCGCAGATACGTCTCGCGCGACCAACTTAGCAGCTCGACCAAGGCGGTGCTCGGGGTGGGAGGCCGGACCCGCAGGGACGGTTCGCACGTCGCAGGTGCACGCCGATTGTGGGGACAGGCGCGTTGACAGGCGTCGCAGCCGAAGACCCGATCGCCGACGGCCGGCCGAAGCTCGGCCGGAACCGCGTCGCGAAGCTCGATCGTCAGGTAGCTGATGCACCGGCTGGCGTCCATCACGTACGGCTCGACCAGCGCACCGGTGGGACAGGCGTCGATGCATCGCCTGCATCGCCCGCACCGGTCAGGCAGGGGTGGGTCCGGTGTGAGCGCCAACGTGGTCATCACCCCACCCAAGAAGACAAACGACCCCAGGCGCGGGACGATCAGCATCGTGTTCTTGCCGATCCAGCCAAGCCCGGCAACGGCCGCCACCGGGCGCTCCAATATCGGCGCCGTGTCGACGAAGGGCCGTGACCCGAACGGCTCGTCGACCGCCTCGCCCAGCCGTTGCACCAGCACGTCGAGGCGATCGCGAACCAGCACGTGGTAGTCCTGTCCCCAAGCGTAGCGGGCGAATCGACCGTGGGGCACGGACGATTCGTCATGCGTCTCCACGGGAGCGGGGTGATAGTAATTCATGGCCACGCAGATCACGCTGCGGGCACCCGGAAGGAGTCTCCGCGGATCGAGGCGTACGCCAAGATGACGGCGGAGATAGGCCATCCGTCCGGCGTACCCGCGGTCGAGCCACGCGCGGAGGAACTCGGCGTGGGGGGGCGGATCGACCGGGCCGATACCGACGCGGTCGAAACCAAGTTCCGTCGCGATCCGTTTGACCAGACGTGTCCGGTGATCGATACGCACGACGCCATCATACCCCGCCGGAATCCCCCGACCCAAGCGGCTGGACAACGACCGACCGACCGCCTACCTTGCCATCAGCCCGCGCGGCGCGTCACGCGCGGCCGGCCACGGCCAGGCGCGACTCCGAACGGGGCGGCGAAACGATGAAGATAGGACTGTGCACGATCGCGTTCAGGGACCAGCCGATCGAACAGGCGATCGAGATCGCGGCCCGATGCGGTTATGACGGCATCGAGGTGTGGGGTCAGGCGGGGCACCTGCCGCCGTCGAGCGGCCCGGACGCCGCCGGGCACGTCCGCGAGCTGGCGGACCACCATGGGTTGGACGTCATCGCCTACGGTTCGTACCTCCGGCTGCTGAGCGATGATTTCGACGCGGCGGTCCAACCCGTACTCGACACGACCGTGGCGCTGGGGACAAGGCTGTTGCGGATGTGGAGCGGGGGCAGCCCGTCGGCTGAGGCCGATGACGAGATGGTCGCGGCGGGCGTGACGCAACTCAAAAGCCTATGTGCCCGAGCAGCCGACATGGGCGTGACGGTCGCGTTCGAGAGCCACGACGGCGGGTTGAGCGACTCGGCCGGCATGATCCTGCGATTGATCGAGCAGACCGGGGGCGACAACCTGAGGACCTACTACCAGCCGTCGTGGCGGCCGGACGCGGATGATTTTTACGAGGCGTTGGAGATGCTCCTGCCGCATCTGGCCAACGTGCACGCCCAGAACTTCCGGGGCGAGTACAAGAAACGGGCGCAATTGGCCGACGGCGACGTCGACTACGCCCGCATCGTCCGCACGCTAAAACAGGCCCGCTACGACGGGCCCATCGAAGTCGAGTTCGTCGAAGGACCCGATCCGGTCGAGTGGGCACGCAGGGACCTGGAGTACCTTCGTTCGCTCGTCCACGCCGAACCATGACACATCGAGCACGATGAGGACGTGACGCAGTGGGGTTCTTCCGCCGCGCCAAGCCGACCGTGTCCCGCCAGGAGATGCTGGACGTCGCCCCCTTGCGCAACGCCGAGGCCCGGATCGAGGAGCTAGACGATGGGCGGATCATCGTGCGGATCCCCGTCCGCGCGCGAGGGATCGTCCGGTGGCTTATCCGGGAGGGCCCTGACCGCCCGATGTTGCGGTCGTTCGAGCTGGACCCGCTGGGCCGGCAGGTGTGGGGTCTGTGCGACGGCCGGCGGAGCGTCCGCGAGCTGATCCAACGGTTCGCCGAGCAGAACAAGCTGAACTTGCGCGAGTCGGAGGTGTCGATGCTGGCGTATCTCAAGACGCTGACGTCTCGCGGCCTGTTGTTCCTGCCGGACCCCGAATCGATGCGTCGGTGATGACGGCGGGTGCATCCCGATTGGGCCGGCGATCGGTTGCCGGGTCCGGCTCGCCAGGGGGCACGCGACTGGACCGACGGCGAGGGAATTGCCGGTTGCATGCCGCGGGTCGGGGCGATACCATTGGTGATTGGTTTTGGGGGATGGGCGCGGTCATATGACGCCAACGTGGAAGGATCGGCACCGTGGGCAAGAACTTCGCTGACAATTTGCTGGACGCAATCGCCAAGAAGGACGTGCCGGTCTGCGTGGGGATCGACCCGGTTTACGCTCGGCTGCCGCCGGAGATCAACGAGGACCCGGAGCTGAACGACGAGGCCGACAGCGAGGTCGCCCTGGACGCGGTCCGCGAGTTCTGCCGGCGGACGGTCCACATCGTCGCGCCGCACGTCCCGGCGGTGAAGATCAACATCGCCTTCTTCGAGCGATACTACGCTGAAGGCGTGGACACCTACTACGAGCTGGTCGAGGAGGCGGCCAATCTCGGGCTGATCGTCATCGGCGACGTCAAGCGCGGCGACGTGGGGCACACGGCCGAGATGTACGCGCGGTCGGCGCTATGCGATCCGGACTTCAGTGACCTGGACGAACGCGTCGCCCCGGACGCGGTCACCGTCAGCGGCTATCTGGGGCTGGACGGGGTCCAGCCCTTCATCGACGTGGCCAGCAACGAGGGCAAGGGGGTGTTCGTGCTGGTGCGATCGAGCAATCCCTCAGCGGGGGCGGTGCAGGATGCGGTCCTGGAAGACGGCAGGGCCGTTTACGAGTTGCTCGGCCAGCAGGTCGAGGAATGGGCGATTGGTAACGGGTTGATCGGCGAGGGGGGGTACAGTTGCGTGGGCGCGGTGGTAGCGGCCAAGGATCGGGAACAGACCATGAAGCTCCGCGCGATGATGCCGCACTGTCTGTTTCTCGTGCCGGGCTGGGGCGCCCAGGAGGCCTCGCCCGACGACGTGGCCGCCTGCTTCAAATCAGACGGCACGGGGGCGTTGATCTGTGCGTCACGGAGCGTCATCTACGCGTACGACCAGGACGTGGCGGGTACGAAATACATCGAGATGTACCCCAGCGAGTGGCACAAGTGCGTGGAGCAGGCCTGCAAGGACTTCGTCGCCGACGTCGCCAAGGTCGCAGCGGCCACCGTCTGAGCCGCGGGCCGCCGTCGGGGTCGCCTCACGGACGGCTCGGTCCGATGGTCCCCTCGACAAAATATGGCCGATAACCATGACAGGGCCCCGCGTTGCGGGCCCGGACCGTGAACCGATCCGCGCATCGAAGCGTACGAGTTAGTGCCGCAGGACTCGGGCATTTCGGGTCCGCGTGGAGGCGGGTCCACCGATATGACAGGAACGGACGATCTGGGCGACAAGCGCGTCACCGTGATGGGCCTCGGGCGGTTCGGCGGCGGCGTGGGCGTGACCCGTTGGTTGTGCCAACACGGCGCCCGCGTGACCGTCACCGACCAGGCCGATGCCGACACGCTGACCGAGTCGGTCGAGAAGCTGGCCGATCTGGACGTTGAGTTCCAATTCGGTAGCCATGACGCGTCGCTGCTGGGCCAGACCGACCTGCTGGTGGTCAGCCCGGCCGTGGACAAGAACAAGAGCAAGTTCTTCGGTCAGGCGATGCTCCAGCAGGTGCCGTGGACGACGGAGATGAACCTGTTCTTCCCGCGGTGCCGCGGGCGGACGATCGGCGTGACCGGGTCGGTCGGCAAGAGCACGACGACGGCGATGATCGGCGACGTGCTCCGCTGCGCGTTCGAGCCGGCGCCGCCGGACGACCGACCTCGGGTGTGGGTCGGCGGCAACATCGGACGAAGCCTGCTCGAGGACCTGCCACAGATCCAGCCGAGCGACTTCGTCGTGCTCGAGCTGTCCAGCTTTCAACTGGAAGACCTGTCCGCACTGGGGTTGAGCCCGTCGGTGGCGGTGCTGACGTCGCTGCGGCCGAACCACCTCGATCGGCACGGGGACTT
>CAYOGX010000317.1:0-5903 GCA_964403235.1 uncultured Planctomycetales bacterium
CATCCGCAGCACGCGCCGAAGGGCCTCGCTGAAACTCGGCGTGTCCGTGCCGATCTCACGTTGGCTGACCACCGATTTCTTGTGCGTGTGGTAGAACTCAATCGGGTCCTCAATGGTCACAATGTGCCGATCTAGTTCCGTGTTCACATAGTCGATCATCGTGGCCAACGTCGTCGTCTTACCCGACCCGGTCGGCCCGGTGACCAGGAAGATCCCTCTGGGCCGCCGGCACAACGCTTGCGTAATCGCCGGCAGCCCGATCTCGTCGAACGTCAGCAGCTTCGACGGTATCTGACGCAATACGACCGAAACCTGGCCTTTCTGGCGATAGGCCGAGACCCGGAACCGGGCCGCGTCGCCGAAAGCGAACCCGAAGTCCGTGGTGCCTTCTTCCTGGAGCTCCTGCTGGTTGCGGTCGGGGGTGATGGACTTCATCAGAGCCATAGTGTCGTCCGGCTCGAGGACCTTGGTCTCCAGTTGGCGCATCCTGCCGTGAAGCCGTAACACCGGCGGCCGGCCGCAGTGCAGATGGAGATCCGACGCATTCCGCTTGATGCAGGTTTCTAGCAACCGGTCGATGTGAAGTTGAGCCATTGCTTTCCCTCATCAGCCATTTCGCCCGCGGATCCGTGGGCACCGAGCGTGGCCGGCCTCCGTGATTGATGGACCACCGCGTCTAGAGCGCCTCCGTCAGGGCCTCGGTGGCCGCTATCTTGACGACCTCCTCGGGTGTCGTGATGCCGTCAAGGATCTTGATCCTGCCGTCCTCGGCCAGTGTCCGCATGCCGCTGGCCCTGGCGGCCTCGCGGACCTGGTTGGTCGGGGCGTACTTGAAGACCAGCTCCCGAAGTTGGGAGTTCATCGTCATCATCTCGAAGATGCCTTTCCGCCCCTTGAACCCGATCCCGTGGCAAGCCGAACACCCCTTGGGCCGATAGATCGCCTTCTCCTTCAGGTCTTGCTCCGTAATGCCGAGGATCTTCAGATACAGCTTGTCCGGGGCCGGGTCCGGTTCCTTGCACTCCTCGCAGAGTGTTCGGATCAGCCGCTGGGCCATCACTGCCTGGATGCTGCTGGCCACCAGGAACGGCTTGACGCCCATGTCGATCAGACGCGCCATGCTGCTCGGCGCGTCATTGGTGTGCAGCGTACTGAAAACAAGGTGCCCCGTCAGTGCCGCCTGCACAGCCACCTCCGCCACTGCCAGGTCCCGAATCTCACCGACCAGGATGATGTTCGGTGCCTGACGCAGCATCGCCCGAAGAATGATCGGGAACGATCGCCCGATATCGTCCTTGACCTCGCATTGATTCATGCCCGTGAAGTTGTACTCCACGGGATCCTCGGCCGTGATGATCTTGCGGTCCGGGCGGTTTAGCTCGCTCAACGCCGCGTACAGCGTCGTCGTCTTGCCCGACCCGGTCGGGCCGGTGACCAGGAAGATCCCGTTGGGTCGCTTGATGATCCGTAGGAACTTGGCGTAGTCGTCATCCCCGAAGCCCAGCGCCTGAATACCCATCTCGGCCGATTCGGGCCGCAAGATCCGCAGCACCACGCTCTCGCCGTGATACCCCGGAATGCAACTCACGCGGAACTCGACGTCCCTGCCGCCGATGGCCATCTTGATCCGGCCGTCCTGGGGCAGGCGCTTCTCCTCGATGTGCAACCCGGACATGATCTTCAGCCGAGCCGTCACCTGCGCTTGCAGGCTCTTCTGGATGTTGTCCCGCTCGATGCACACGCCGTCGATCCGGTACCGGACGCGGACGCGATCGGCCATCGGCTCGACGTGGATGTCGCTTGCGCGGCCGTTGACGGCCTCGGTGATGATCAGGTTGATCAGTCGGACGACGGGGGCGTCTTCCATGTCGCCGTCGCCCGACATCTTGGCGATCTCCTCCTCGAGGCTCGGGGCATCGCCCAGCGGCTGTGACCGTTCCTGTCCTTCCTCGTCTTCCGATTCGTCCGGGGCGAAGTGTTTGTCGATGAAGGCCTTGATCCGGCTCGGAGCGCCCAGGGCGGGGTCGACCTCGATGTTCATCCGGAACCGCAGCATGTCCATGGTTTCCAGGTCGAGCGGGTCCGACAGCACGACCTTCAACCGTCCGTTCTCCTGGTTCAGCGGAATGATCTTGTGTTTGTAGATCAGCTCCTCGGGGACCAGGTCCATGCTGGCCTGGATGTCCGCCTTGCCGCTTAGGTCGACGTACTCCATGTCGAACTGGGCGGCCAGGGCCTTGGTCACGTCGTCCTCGCTGCACAGCTCCAGCTCGACCAGGGCCTCGCCGATCCGTTTGCCGTGCTCGGCCGCATGCTGCATGGCATCCGCGATCGCACCGCTCGGGACCAGTCCCCAACTGGTTAGAATCTCACCGATCTTCTTCCTGCGACGGGCCATTGACCTTATCCCTCATCTTGCCCGGGCCGCGCACCCTTCAGACGCCTCGCTACCGCGCTCGACAGATCCCGATAACACCGGCCTCGGCAAGGCGTGCATCGGCTCTTTATAGGGGTATCGGACATCCGTGTCTCGGTCCGAAACAGTGGTTGGACAAACGGTCCCATTTCGATGCCGACCGTCGTGCGGGCTTGCTTCCCCGTCCACGCGACCACAGCGTGCTACGCTCCATTAGATTCTATAGGGCATCGGGCCATCCATCAACATCGACGATTGGCCCAGAGCACGGTGGGCCGAAAATCCTCCCAATGCGGCTACGCGTTACAGCAGGACTTGTTTTACCGGACCGACCGGGCTGAAGTGGCCGACCTCTTCCCTCGGCAAGGCCGGTGGCTCCGAGTCTTGTCAGGCGCTCGCCGACGGCTATAATCGCCGCTTTTCGTGGCGCGCGCGCCACCTGCGGGGCTCCGATTATCGGACGTTTCGGACCGCGTTGTGGGCCCTCGCATCACAGGGCCGGCCAGTGCCACGGGATCGGCAGGCCTGACCGAACCGCGAGCGCGTGGGAGCGGAATTCTGGCGGGCGCATCGCGCCCTGGGGCGTTCAAGGGCCCGTGCACTCGTCTGGAGAAAGACCATCATGAGCGACCTATCCGTAGTGCTAGTGGGCTGTGGCGTGATGGGCCGGGACCTAGCCAAACAGTGCGTCACGCTCGATCAGGTCAAGGTCACCGCCGTCGCCGACGTCGACGAGTCGCTGGCCCACAAGCTGGCAGGGGAGCTGTCCGCCGCTCCCCACACCGATTACGCGCAGATGCTCGAGACCGTCAAACCCGACGCCGCCATCGTCGCCGTGCCGCAGTTCCTCCATCGCCAGGTCACCTGCGCCGCGGCCGACGCCGGTGCCCACGTCTTCTGCGAAAAACCGATGGCCGTCGCCCTCGAGGACTGCGACGCCATGATCGCCGCGTGCGAGCGGGCCAAGGTCAACCTGATGATCGGGCAGGTCTGTCGCTATCACGGCGTGCACCGCAAGGTCCGCGATCTGGTGGCGTCGGGCGAGCTGGGCCGCCCGATCTGCATGATGGTCCGCCGGCTCGGCGGGCCCTGGAGCGGCATCTGGGCAAGACCCTGGCGGATGAAGCGCGACAATACCGGCGGCGGGCTCATGGAGGTCAACGCGCACGAGATCGATTTCATGCGCTTCGTCTGCGGCGAGGTGGCCAGCGTCTTCGCCCGGGGCGACATCTACGTCCAGACCGACGCCGACTACCCCGACAACGTCATCGTATCGATGGGGTTCAAGAGCGGCGCGATCGGTTGTCTGCACGGCAGTCAATCGTCGGCCGTCGGCGCCTACGGCGGACGCGTCGATTGCACCGAGGGCGGGCTGGGCTTTCCCATCATCTGGGGCGAGGGCGCGGGCATCACGGTGGGCCGGTTCGACGGCGAGACCGATTTCATCCCAGCCGACGGCCTGGTCGACGAAGAACCCGTCCGGCGCGAACTCCGCGAGTTTGTCGAGTCGATCCTCGAAAAACGCCAGCCCGCCATCACCGGACAGGACGGTCGCGCGGTGATCGAGATCGTCACCGCCGCGTACCGATCAATCGAGTCGGGCCAGCGCGTCGATCTGCCGCTCTAGATGCAGCCGGGCGTGCGCGCGGACCTGACGGACCTTCGGCTAGGTGGAGACCCATCGCATGGACGTTCGCATCGGCATCGGGTACGACATCCACCGGCTCGTTGAGGGGCGGCGTCTGGTGTTGGGCGGCGTCGAGTTCGATTCGCCCGTCGGCCTGGCGGGTCACAGCGACGCCGACGTCGTCCTGCACGCCGTCACGGACGCGATCCTGGGCGCGGCTGGCATGGGCGACATCGGCGAGCACTTCCCGGACGGCGATGCGACCCGGAAGGACGCCGATAGCGCGGTGTTCGTCAAACACGCGGTCAAGCTCGCGGAGGAACGTGGCCTGGCGCCGGGCAACGTGGACGTGAACGTCATCGCCGAACGCCCTCGCTTGGGGCCGGCTAAGCAGGAGATGCGCAGACGCGTCTCTGAACTGTTGGGCCTGGCGACGGACCGTGTCAACATCAAGGCCCGCACGATGGAGCGCCTCGGCCCGATCGGTCAGGGCCAGGCCATCGCTGCCCAGGCGGTCGTCACGTTGATTCCAGCGAAGGAAGCCTAGACCCACCCACGCCGCGGCTGCCCTTACCCCGGCGACGCGATGCGTCGGGAGCATCAATAGGACAGGTCCTGGGAAACGACCAGCGTTCCCCGCTCGGTGTCGCCGGCGATCGGCCTGGCGTGGCCTGACGATGACCAAGACGCATCACACCGCTGTCGTGCTGATCCCACCGGAGTCGGTCTGGACGCAGATCCAAGCAATTCGTCGGCGGCACGATCGTCAGGTCCGTCGATGGATGCCTCACATCACGTTGCTGTACCCGTTTCGACCGCGAGAGGAGTTCGATCGCGTTGCCGGCCCGCTGGGCGACCGCGCCGCCGACGTCCGACCGTTCGACCTACAGCTCGCCACGTTCGACGCGTTCCGGCACGGGCGGCGGAGTTTCACGATGTGGCTGCGCCCCGAACCGGCTGATCGTGTGGTCGCGCTACAAGCCGCCTTGCTGTCGGCCATGCCCGACTGCGACGACGTGAATCGGTATCCCGAGGGCTTCCGCCCGCACCTCAGTGTCGGGCAGTGCCGGTCCGAACCGCAGTTGCGAGAGCTGCTGGCCCGCCTGCAAAGCGATTTCGAACCGGTGCGCTTCACCGTCGATTCGGTCGCCATCATCTGGCGGATCGGCCGACCCGACGATCCCTTTCAAGTCGATCGCATGATCCCGCTTACCCCGCCGCCGCAGGAAGTCGGTCCGGCACCATGACCGAGCCGAGCCGCGACCGTCAGGGAGCGGTTGATCGCTCGTGTGCCACTGGCGGCAACGGGTGTGGCAGAGGGATGCTTGATTTTGCCGCACCTGCGCCTACGCTGACCGGACGACCCCGCCGATCCACGAGACCAGATGTCCGGGAGGCAAATCCATGAAACCGTTGATGCCGTTGCTCCTGACGGCTGCCATCGCCCTGGCCGGCGGATCGTCCGACCGGCTCGGACCGACGACGCTCCCTGCATCCAACACCGACGAGCCCGACGCCAAGATCGGCAAGCGCCCGTACGAGCTCGACTGGGCGGGCCGCACCAAACCCAACCATCCGCAACTGGTCGATTTCGAGGACCTGACCGGCTGGCGCGTGCGATGCCGCGAGGGCGCCCGGGCGAAGCTGTACCGATCGCAACAAGAGATGATCTTCGGACAGTACACGGCCAAGGTGGTCTATTCCGGCAAGTCGGTGCACAGCGCGTTTGTCATCGAGCCGCCCAAACCGATCGAGATCTCGGGCCGGTTCACCGGCGTCAACTTGTGGGTCCGCGGTAACAACTGGGGCTTGGTCAATCCGCCCGCGGCACGAACAAGTTCCATACGGGCGAGGCGAAGG
>CAYOGX010000318.1:0-5895 GCA_964403235.1 uncultured Planctomycetales bacterium
AGATGACCATCAGCTACCCACTCGGCGGCCGATGGTGCGATTTGCGACGAATCCTGCCGCGCTATCTGACCGACGCGCTGACGACCGCGTTGGAGCACCTCGACGCCCGGCGGGCGGGTTTTGCCGGCCCCGACGCCCTGCTCGTCGCGCCCGAAACCCGGGCATCATGCCCGGTCAGGATCGTACGCGACCCGGACGTCCGCGCGTCAGTCTCCGCTGCGAACCTGTATCCCACCGGCGAGGGGGCCGGCTACGCGGGGGGCATCATTTCGTCGGCGGTGGACGGTCTCCGCACGGCCGAGGCGCTGATGGCCCGCTACGCGCCACCCCGCTGACCGCGACGGTTCGATCGAGCCGGGGACGTCCCGTTGCCCTGGTGGCTGACGATCGCATCAAGTACAATCACTATGGGTTGCAACGCTCGCCTGCCGGGGGGAGGCGGGGTCCGACGCAGGCGACGGTGAGCCGGAAGACATGGAAAACGATGACGGCGACGGGGCTTAGATCAACTTGGCTTAGCGTACTGTTGACTTGCCTGGCGCCGTCCACCGTTTTGGCGTGCCGATACACCGTTCGCGACGTCGGGTTCGTAGACCTCGGCGAGCCGGGCTACCACGTCTACCTCTGCGTCCGCAACGACACACCGAAGGAGCTGACGGACACGTTTAAGCAGGTGTCCTATGCGGCCCTGTTAGATAGCAACGTGGAGTTCGAGGTCGTCAACGTAGATCGACAGAAGGACCATCCGTCCGTCCAGCACCTCGAAGAGGCAGAGATGACGTCGATCCCGGTGGCCGTCTTGACCTCGCCGCAAGAGCGTGTGTTGGCCCTGCCCGTTTCGCTCTCGGACAAGCCGTTCAAAAAGGCGGCCTGGTCTTGTCTGGAGGGCATAGCGACGTCCCCAAAACGCGAGGAGATCTGCAAACACCTCGTCAAGGCGTATTGCCTGGTCCTGTTGATCGAAGGGAAGGACGCCGCCGAGAACCGCCAGGCCCAACAGGCCATTACGGAGGCGATCGACGAGATCGCCGAGGGCATGGGCCAGATGCCCAAACCCACCGAAACGCCACCTCGGCTGATCCGGATTCCGATCAAGCTGTTTTCACAAGAAAAGACGTTGCTGTGGTCCCTCGGGCTGGACGTGGATGACGTCGACGGGCCCTATGTCCTGGTGGTGTACGGCAGAGGGCGATGGATCGGACCGCGGTTTGAAGGCCGGACCGTCACCAAGGACGTCCTGGTCGATCTGCTGTCCCTGATCGGCGGTTCCTGTGAGTGTGGGCTGGATCGGCAACAAATGCTCGGCGTGACGCTGCCGCTCCGATGGGATCAGGACGCGCGATCAGCGAGCGTCAGGAGCCTCGGCTTCGATCCGGAGAACCCGCTGGTCAGGGTGGAGATCAGCCAGATCATGTCCACCGGCGCCGCGGCCATGGGGACCAGGCGTGGCGCCGACGGGCTCGGGTTGATCGGGTATAGTGAGCAGGTTGTCGAGTTCAGCACGGATCCCGAAGAAGCGACGCTGTCGCCTTCGCAGTTGCCCCAAGGCGATCTGGCCGAAGCGAACGTCCCGGCGAGCCAGGCCTTGGCACCCGAAGCGCGGTCGAAACCCGCGTCCCCAAGGCCGGCGCCACCGGGGAAGCCCGTGGTCGATCCCCCGCCGGCCGGGTCGAGCTTCAAGTTGGCCTGGGTCGTCATCGGCGGGTTGCTCCTGGCGATCCTGGCCGGCGGCGTGTTCGTCCTGGTGTGGGCCTATCGGAGGGTGGCATGACGACGGTTCCGTTGATCCTCAAGGAGATCGGGCACCGAAAGCTGAATTTCCTGTTGGGCCTTTTCGGCGTGGTGGGGGCGGTGACGCTGTTCGTCTTCTTCTTCACGGCCAGCGAGGCGTCCAGGAAGGAAACCGCCCGCCTGATGCGGGACATCGGCCTGAATCTGCGTATCATCCCGAAGCAGACCGACATGAACCGGTTCTGGTCAATGGGCTTCAGTGATCAGACGATGCCGGAAGATTACGTACGCCGCCTGGCCTCTAACAGAGGACTCAACTACCGGCACATGCTAGCGACGCTTCAGAAGAGGGTCGTGTGGCGAGACAGAGAGGTGATCTTGACGGGAATCCTGCCGGAGGTCTCGCCTCCCGACGCACCCAAGCCGTCGATGAGTTTCACGATCAAGCCCGGCACCGCCTACGTGGGGTACGAGCTGGCGCAAGGCCTGGGCCTGAAGCGGGGTGACGCCGTCGAGATCTTCGGTAAGCGCTTCACGATCGAGCGGTGTTTGTCGGAGAGCGGCAGCGAGGACGACATCCGGATCTACGGCCATCTGCACGACGTCCAGGGCATGGTCAAGCTGCCAGGGCAGATCAACGAGATCAAGGCGCTGAACTGCGTGTGCCTGACTCCCGGGCAGGACTCGCTGAGCATCCTGAGGGAACAGCTCGAACGCGTGCTGCCGGAGGCGAAGGTGATCCAGATGCAGGCCATCGCCAAAGCCCGCGAGAAGCAGCGGCAGACCGTCGAGCGATACCTCGCGTTCATCATGCCGTTCGTGTTGGTGGTGTGTGTCGTGTGGGTCGGCGTGCTGGCGATGATGAACGTCCGTGAGCGGCGGCAGGAGATCGGCATCCTCAGGGCAATTGGCCACGGATCCGCCAAGATCGCGGGGTTGTTCTTGGGCAGGGCCGTCGTGTTGGGCGCGTTCGGCGCGGCCGTCGGATTCGCGGTGGGCACGGGCGTGGCGTTGTGGTTCGGACCGGAGATCTTCCGGATCACCGCCAAGGCGATCAAGCCGATGTACGTGTTGCTGGGGTGGTCGTTGCTGGGCGCGCCGGCGTTTTCGGCCCTGGCATGCTTCATCCCGACGACGGTGGCCGTTACGCAAGACCCGGCCGTCACGTTGAGTCAGGAGTAGCCGTGTTTCGCTTCGAAGACGTCAGCAAGATCTATCGTGGCCGTTCTCGGGAGGTCCGCGCGCTGGACGGCGTCAGCCTCGAGATTGACCCGGGCCAGTTCGTGGTCGTCCGGGGCCCCAGCGGCAGCGGCAAGACGACGCTTCTGCTGATGATGGGTGGGATGCTTCGCCCGACCAGTGGCCGGGTGTTGGTCGACGGAATCGACGTGTACACGATGAGCGATCGCGATCGGGCCAGGTTCCGGGCCGAGCGGATCGGTTTCGTTTTCCAGATGTTTCACCTCGTGCCCTATCTGAACGTGACCGACAACGTGTTGCTGCCCGCGGCGGCCGGGAAGGATCGATCCGCTCGGGCGAGGGCGGGGGGGCTGCTGGATCGGCTCAGCCTGTCGCAGCGCGAACATCACAAGCCGTCGGAGCTCAGCGCGGGCGAGCGGCAGCGCGTCGCGATCGCGCGGGCGGTGGTGACCGGTCCCAAGCTTTTGCTGGCCGACGAGCCGACGGGCAACCTCGATCCCGACAACGCCGCCGAGGTGATAGGCCATCTGGCCGCGTTCCAACGCGACGGCGGAACCGTCATCGTCGTTACGCATGGCACCATAGCGGACCCGCACGCCGACCGCATCCTCCAAATCCGCGACGGTCAGCTCTAGCTGTCCCTGCGTGTCGCCCCTGTGATTCGAGCTTCCAGAAAGGTCAAGTCGTCGTCAAAGCGGATGCGATCGGACAGCGCCAGCATTTTCTCTTCGATCGCCTTAAACCCGACGCCCGGGCGGGGATAGCCAAGTTCCCTGAGGATCGCCTCAAGGCCCTCTACGTTGAGGAACCCGCCGCTGGAGTGGCTGATCTCCGTCGCCCCATCGGTGAAGAACAGGACGCAGTCTCCGGAGTGCATTTGCACGCAGGTTTCGTCGTACGTGGCTCCCTCCAGGCACCCCAATGGCAGGCCACTGGCCTCCACCTGCTCCCACTGCCCACCGGCACGGATCAAGAATCCCGGCGGATTGCCGGCGCCGGCGATACGCAACTCGCCGCGATCGAGATCAAACACGCCGCATACCCCAGCGGCAAAGGGGGTGTCTTCCCTCTTCAGCTCGTAGAGGTTTGCACTGACGACCCGCGCGAACTCACTGGGTTTGACGACAAGACCGCAGTTGCTTTTCCAGAGCATGTTGAGGTACATGGTGTAAAGCGCGGCGGCCACGCCGTGACCCGTCACGTCGGCCAGAAGGAAGCCGTAACGGTCTGCATCCAGCTTCTCCATCGCATAGTAATCGCCACCGACGATATCGTGCGGGATGTAGTAGGTCGAGAAGCGGATGCGATCGTCCTCCGGCAAGTCGGTTCGCATAGAAAGCGACTGGATCTTGTTGACCCGTTCGAGGTCGGCGAACTCAGTAGATAGGTCGCGGAAGGTCTCTACACCGCCGATCACCTCCCCCTTGCCATTGAGAATCGGAGCGACGCTCACGTTCAATGGGACACGTCGGCCGGTGCGGGTTCGCGCGAAAACGACGATCGGCAACGTGCTGCTCTGGCCGGTCACCATGCATCGGTGAAGGGGACAGTACTCCTCGCCGCACAGGCGGTGTCCGTCCTTGTCCACGTGGCACAGCACGTCGTCGTAACAGCGCTTGCCCAAGATGTCGCTCCCTCGCCAGCCAGTGATCTTCTCAGCCGCGCCGCCCCAGTAGACGATCTTGCGTGTCGTGTCGGTGACGTACACGCCGTCATTGATGGAATCCAGGACGGCCTTTGGATCAAGACCTGAATCCTCGTGCACGGCGGATACTCCTACCTGCGGGAACCACGAGTTCCGCTTCCGTTGACAGATTCAAGAGTAGGCCCGGTGGTTGTATCGTTGGTGCCATGCTACTCGATCGTACCACAGTCACGCCAGGCACTGGTGAGCTGTCTGGCACCCGGCGGCGGAGGTCCGACCCCTCGGGCCTTCATTCATCCGCCCCCAAACGGTATCCTCATCCATTCACTGGCAGCCGGGCTGTGGCCCAGCGACCGCCGTTGGAGACAGCCCCAAAACAGGAGGCATCGCGATGTTCATCGTTCACGTTCACGTCCATGTGAAGCCGGACTGCGTCGATGCGTTTCAGCAGGCCACGCTCGCCAACGCGCGGAAGAGCGTCAAGGAACCCGGCATCGCCCGCTTCGACGTCCTCCAGCAGCAGGACGATCCTGCGCGGTTCGTGCTCGTCGAGGTCTACCGGACCCCCGACGACCCGGCCAAGCACAAGGAGACCGAGCACTACAAGGCCTGGCGGGACACCGTCGCCGACATGATGGCCGAACCCCGCGCCAGCACCAAGTACGACAACGTCTTCCCCGACGACGCCGGATGGGGATGATCCCCGACGCCGCGCCAACGGACCCACCGCGTGCGTTGTCGGCATCCAGCTTGCCAGAAGCGCACCACCAACCTGTCGGGGAGATGTTTCCAATGGGCGACCCGTCTTGACAAGACCACGGACAGGAGACATCTTCCCCTTCTACTCGCAGGCACCGCTTGACACGTCGCACAGGGAGGATCTTGACATGAACATACGCTACCTATCGATGTCGGACGTCGTTGGCGTGGGACTGACCTTCGACGATGCCATGTCGATCGTTGAGGACTCCCTACGCGAACATGGCGAGAAGCAGGTGGAGAATCCGCCCAAGCTGCCCATCCATCCGCTGCCGGATGCCTTTATCAATGCCATGCCGGCCTTTCTGCCCAGAAAAAAGGCCTGCGGCATGAAGTGGGTCTCGGGATTTCCCACAAACGTCCCCAAGCAACTGCCCACGATCACTGCCCTGGTCATCCTGAACGATCCGGAGACCGGCTTGCCGCTGGCGGTCATGGACGGGACCTACATCACGGCACTCCGCACCGTCGCTGTTTCGGCCGTGGCGGCAAAACACCTGTGCAACCCGGACGCGTCCGCGCTTGCGATCGTGGGATGTGGCGTGCAGGGCAAACAGCAC
>CAYOGX010000319.1:0-5880 GCA_964403235.1 uncultured Planctomycetales bacterium
CTGCTCGATCACGTGGGCCATCGTGAACGTCTTGCCGGACCCGGTCACGCCCAAGAGGCATTGGAACGGCTCGCCGCCGCCAAAGCCGCCCACCAGCTTCTCAATGGCCGGGGGCTGATCCCCATGCGGCTTCATGTCCGTGGTGAGCTCGAATATGCCCATTGAACCGTCCCCGGGCAAGGATGGCACCAAGACCAACCCATGATTATAGCACCCCCACGGAACCGACACCAACGCGACCGACCGGCACGCGGACCCGCTGCGCCCTGCAGGCCCTTGACAGATCGGGCGCATCCAAGGACGCTGACGCATCCCGGGTCTGACGACGACGGCACGAGGTGACGCGGTGAAGGGACGATTCGACCTGAGCGGCAAGGTGGCGCTGGTGACGGGCGGTTCGCGGGGCATCGGCGCGGGGATCAGCCTGGCCTTGGCCGACGCCGGGGCCGATCTGGCCGTCCTGTTTCGCAGTCGACGCGATGCAGCCGATCAGATCCGCAACAACATCATCGACCTCGGGCGGCGGTGCGAGCTGTTCCAGCATGATCTGGCCGAACTGAACGGCCTTGACGCGGTGGTGGACGACGTGGTCGATCGGCTGGGCCGGCTCGACGTCCTGGTCAACAATGCCGGCATCGCCCACCTGCTGGCGTTCGACCAGGTCGACCGCGAGGTGATGGACCTGACGTTCCGCGTGAACGCGATGGCGCCGTTCTTCCCGGCGCAGGCGGCGGCCAAACGCATGATCGGGCGCGGCGAGGGCGGGCGGATCATCAACATCTCGAGCACCAACGGGCGGGTGGCGGAGGCCCTGCTGGCACCGTACAACGCCAGCAAGGGCGCCCTGGAGCTGATCACCAAGTCGCTGGCGATCGAGCTGGCCCCGCACCGCATCACCGTCAACAGCGTCGCGCCGGGCCTGATCGAGACGGAGATCGGCGAGGAGTTCGATCTGGACCCGGCCTTCGAGCGCTACGCGATCGAGCACATCCCGCTGGGCCGATACGGCCAGTCCGAGGAGGTCGCCGGCGCGGTCGTCTATTTGGCCGGCGAGGCCGGAAGATACACCACCGGCCAGTGCATCGTCATCGACGGGGGACTGACGGCCGATCAGTTTCCCCGACTACGGTTCTTCAAGGCCGACCAGGCGTAGGCCGGCAAGACATTCAACTGGGAGACCCACGTGGCCAAGGTTGACGAACGGCATGGCCAGCCTATCGAATCGGCGGACACGCCCGCGCTGCTGCTGGACCTCGATGCGGCCGAGGCCAACTTGGCCAAGATGGCGTCGTTCTTCGCCGACCGGCCGTGCAAGCTCCGACCGCACTTCAAGAGCCACAAGTCCACGGCGCTCGCGCGGCGGCAGGTCGCATCCGGCGCCATCGGGATCACATGCGCCAAACTCGGCGAGGCCGAGGTCCTGGCCGACGCGGGCATCGAAGACATCCTGATCGCCAACCAGATCGTCGGGCCCGTGAAGATGAGACGACTGGTTGAGGTGGCGCGTCGGTGTACGCTGCGCGTCGCCGTCGACAGCGACGTGAACGTGCGGGAATTGTCCAAGGGCGCCACGGCCGGGGGCGTCGAGATCGGGCTGTTGATCGAGGTCGACGTCGGCATGCACCGGTGCGGGGTGGCGCCGGGCGAACCGGCGCTCGAGCTGGCAAGGCTGATCGAGGCGAGTCCGGGTGTGCGGTTCGACGGGATTCAGGCCTACGAGGGTCACCTGGTCATCCGCCCGGACCGTGATGAGCGCGAGAAGCTGACGCGGCGGGACATGCAACTGGCCATCGACACGCGGCGGTTGATCGAGCGGGCAGGTATCGAGGTCCGCATCCTGTCCGCCGGCGGGACGGGTACCTACGACGTTACCGGCACGATGGACGGCGTGGACGAGCTCCAAGCCGGCAGCTACGCCCTGATGGACTGCTGCTACGTCACGATCCGTCCCGAGTTCCGCAACGCCATGACCGTGCTGGCCACGGTGATATCGAAACCAGCAATCGACCGCATCGTGCTGGACGTCGGCCTGAAGGGCTTGGGCGGCGAGTTCGGCCCGCCGACGCTCGTGGATCGGCCCGGGGACGAGATCCCGTACCTGGCGTCCGAGGAGCACGTCGGCGCCCAATTGTGCGGCGGGCATCCGGTCGAGATCGGCGACAAGCTCCGGCTGATCCCGTCGCATGGGTGCACGACGTGCAACCTATACCGACAGTACATCGTCCACCGGGCCGGCGTGATCGAAGACGTCTGGCCCATCGACGGGTCGGGGGCGTTGACGTAAATAGACGCACCCCCGTCGCAGGCGACGGGGCTAAACCGGAGTTGTCGAAAGCGCTGACCTGAATCGATCTCCATGACGGAAGGACGTGACTGATGAAGATGCCGACCAACAAGGAGCTGTTCGATCTGACCGGCAAGGTGGCCCTGGTGACGGGCGGGGCGGGATGGCTGGGGACGGCCATGTCCGAGTCGCTGGCCGAGGCCGGTGCCCACCTGGTGATCGCCTCGCGCGGCGTGGAGAAGTGCCAGGCCCTGGCCGACCGGCTCAGCGACGGCGGGCCCGAGTGCGTCGCCATCAAGCTGGACGTCAACGACGAGGCCCAGGTCCGCGACGTGGTGGACCGATCGGCCGATCACTTCGGGCGGCTGGACATCTTGATCAACAACGCCTACAGCGGCACGGCCCCCGACATCGACGACGCCACCGGCGAGGATCTGTTGGCCAGCTTCAAGGGCAACACGCTGCAGTACTTCGTGGCCGCCCAGCAGGCGGTGGGGCACATGCGCAAGGTCGGCGGCGGGTCGATCGTCAACATCGCCAGCATGTACGGCGTGGTGGGCAGTTACCCGGACGCTTACGTCGGCCTGCCCGTAAACAGCCCCGTCAACTACCACGCGTGCAAGGGCGCGGTGGTTCACATGACGCGGCACATGGCCGCCTACTGGGCCGCCGACCACATCCGCGTCAACGCGATCAGTCCCGGCCCGTTCCCCAAGACCGACATGAAGGGCAAGCTCCCCGAGTTCATCGCAAGGCTGGAGAGAAAGACCCCGCTCGGCCGAATGGGACTGCCTCATGAAATGAAGGGGGTGACCTTACTGCTGACCAGCGATGCGGGCAGCTTCATCACCGGTCAGAACATCCTGGTCGACGGGGGGTGGACCGCCTGGTAAGCGCACTCGCCGCTCGCAGGACGCGCCGATGGTAATTGACTTGGTCGGGCCGGTTCGGGCTTGACAGGCAAAAGCCGCTGCGGCATACTACACCTGGACTGGGGTCAAGGAGAGGAAGGAGCCGCTCATCTCTTGAGTTCTCTTGCTTACCCCTGATTGACATGTCGGCGTGCTTTGGCGAGCGCGAGGCAGCTGGATGGCTGCGCTTGACAAGATGGCGTCGTCGCAGCGACGGAAGTTGGCAGCCCTGCTGGTAGGCTATGCCCTATTCACGGTGACGCTGCTGACGTGGCTTGTGACGGGCTGAGCCCCAACGCGGAACGGGCCGCGAGCGGCGGTCCTCCTATCCTGACCTTCGAGGTAGGATCCACAGCCTCTCCCTGGACATGGTCAAAATACACGTGTCTGGAATCAGCGCAATATCGCGGAGCGAGAAGGGTCGTTGTCTGGCGTTCGGACAAATCTAGGCCATATCGGGAAGCTCCGCGCCACGCTCCCTGTCGGGGGCTCCGGCGATGCGGGCCCCACGTGGCGCCGCCGTCCTGGCCGTGGAGGTCGGCTGACGTCGCCCGGACGCGCAGACGCCCGCAATGCGCATCGGTTGACTGGGCGATCTAACGTCGGGTGAGACTACGCCGAGGCGGCGCACTGCTCCAACAGGGGTGGACGCCGGCGCCGGCGACGCTTCTTCTTGGGGACGCCCGGCTCTCGGACGTCGGGCTCCCGGGGTGAGGCCGATTCGGCCTCGGCCAGCGCTTCCCGTGCCGTGGGGGCAAACAGATCGGCGCTGATCTCCTCCCACAGTCCGTGGGCCCGGTTGAACACGCCCCCAGAGACCATCACGTTCATCGTCGGATTGACGCCGATCTCGCGGAGCAGGTCGATCAGCTTCCGTACGCCGGGCACCCCCTGCGGCTGCGTGCCGAAGATCAGAAGCAGATCAGGTTGGATCTGCCCGGCCATGGAGAGGATCTCGTCGTGAGGGACGCCGCCGCCGATGAAGTAGACCTCCCATCCGTTGGCCTCGAACAGGTCGGCCGTCATCTGGCCCCCGAGCTCCTCGGGCTCCTCGTCGGCACACATCACGAGGGCTCGTTTCCCGCAAGGCTCGACGCGGGGCAGTCGGCTCTGTACCTGGTCGGCCAGCGTCCTGTTGATTCGGGTGGCCATGTGCTCCACCGCCGTGTTGATCTCGTCGGCGCGGAACAGATCGTCCACCTTCGCCATCGCTGGCCAGAGGATCTCGTCGTAAATGGCGGCGGGGTCGACCCCCAACCGAAGTGCTTTGGTGATCAGTTCACGACATTCTTGGCGCTTGCCCGCTAGCAGCGGCTCGAGGTAATGATCCAGCATCTCTTGCAGTTGCATCGGGTGGCCCTTCTTGGGGTCCTGCCGATCCGGATTGAATACCAGACGCCTCGGGAGCGAACTCCGTCCGAGCCGGGCTCTCGGCAGGCCAGGTTCCAACGACGACGCCGGGCCATCCTCGCCGGCAGGAGCAGGACCAGCCAGGCAATGGGTCTGCCTTGAGCATGATCCCTGAGCAATCGGCCGTGTTTGTTAATATAGGCAACATAGGAGTATTGGGTAAGATCTGTATCGGCCGCCAGGTCGTCAGATCTTTAAAATAGATAGAAATCACCGTGCGCCATGTCGTTAAGATGGAGCACCGGCCCGGCCCTATGCCAGCCGGGCATCGGACGAGGCCCTGCGCTGGCATCGCAAGTCCGTCGCCAGAGAACGATGGACGCCCCAGTGCCCGCCGCGTCCCCGCTCGACGCGGCGGGGGTTGTCAGGTGTCCCGTCCCGGTACGACCTCACGACACGGTGCCAGTGCGAGCGGACTTGGCCGATGCCGCGCAACTGGGGCGACGTCGCCCCTCGAGGGTGGCAGAGACCGAGCCCGTGGCCTAGAATGGGGGGCGATGCAGGGGGGTCGCAGTGGGCTCGAGGGTCGCGCCGATGGAGATGCCTTCCGGACAATCTGTTCCCGACGCACACGGTCGATTCGGCCCGTACGGGGGACAATACGTGCCGGAAACCCTCATGGGGGCGATACACCAGCTCGAGGCGGAATACACGCGGGCCCGGAACGATCCGACGTTTTGGGAAGAGCTCAACACGTATCTGGCCGAGTATGCGGGTCGGCCCAGCCCACTGTATTTCGCACGTCGGCTGACCGAGCGGCTCGGGGGCGCGAAGATCTATCTCAAGCGTGAGGACCTCAACCACACGGGCGCTCACAAGATCAACAACACGTTGGGTCAGGCGCTGCTGACGCTTCGCATGGGCAAGCGACGCGTGATCGCCGAGACGGGCGCGGGTCAGCACGGGGTGGCAACGGGGACGGCGGCGGCGGTGTTCGGGCTGGAATGTACGGTCTACATGGGGGCGGAGGACATCCGCCGCCAGCGCCTGAACGTCTTCCGGATGGAGCTGCTGGGCACGGAAGTCCGCTCGGTCGAGACGGGCCAAAAGACGCTCAAGGACGCCATCAACGAGGCCTTTCGAGACTGGATGGGCAGCGTCGAATACACCCACTACATCATCGGCAGCGTGATGGGGGCGCATCCGTTCCCGATGATCGTCCGCGACTTCCAATCGGTCATCGGCCGGGAGACGCGGCAGCAGATCCTCGAGCGTGAAGGCCGCCTGCCGGACGGCCTGGTGGCCTGCGTCGGTGGGGGCAGCAACGCCGCCGGC
>CAYOGX010000320.1:0-5877 GCA_964403235.1 uncultured Planctomycetales bacterium
AGGCGCGACGAGAAGTTGAGGTAGTTCCGCCCGACGATGGCATAGCTGCGATCGCCGAGGCCCCGTTCCGCGCGGTTGGCGTCGGCGAGGGTGCTGGCGAACACGCTCATGAACCCCCGCAGGTCGATGGGCCGGCCGCCTGACCAACGAACGCCCTCCGCGCTCATGCCGCGGATGAGGGCCTGGAAGGGCACCGAGGTGACATGGTCCGGCTGGATCCGGCGGGGCGGGCTGTCCTCGGCGAGTCCGTCCCCCACGTCGATGACGAAAACGGTCAGGGGCACGGTCCAGTCCAGCCGGCGGACCTGCTCTTGGGCGTATCCCTTCTCATCGCCCATCGCGAACATCCGATCCAACGCGGTTTCATGGGCGAAGCGGCTGATGTCGTGCACGGTCTCGCAGTTGGCGGCGCGGAAATCGGGGTCGGCAGGATCAGCCAGGTTCAAGGGCAAGGCCAGCTCGGCGATCCCCTTGAGGGCCTCATGGACCGGCGTGCCCGTCAGATGATGGGCCCGGGAGGTGTGGTCAACCCGGGGCTCGAGCTCGGGTACGCGACCATCGTAGATGCGTCGGCCGGTCGCATCCACGGTGACCTCCTTGCCCGGTGACAGGGACGTCGCGCCGGGAACATTCATCAAGCAAGGGACCTTGTATTCACGGGCCATGATGGCCAGGTGTCCCATCGTGCCGCCGACCTCCGTGATCATGGCCGAGGCCTTGTGCAGCACCTGCGTCAGCTCGGGCGTGCTGTGACTGGCGACCAGCACTCCCTTGTCCGGGAAATGCTTCAACGCGCGAACCGACTTGACCAGCACCACCGGGCCGATGCCCGCGCCGGGCGACGCGCAGTCACCGCCCTCGATCAACGTCGAGTATCGATCCGGGAGGTTCGACCGTTCCGCGGCCTGCGTCTGGGGCGCCAAGGCGACCGGGCAGGCGATCAGCAGCGGTCTGGTCTGGAGGATCCAGATCTGTCCGTCCTGGCCGATGGCCCATTCGATGTCTTGCGGACCGCCGAAGTGTTGCTCGATCTTCAGTGCGTACCGCGCCAACTCGGCGAATTCCTCCTCGCCGAGGCTCGGGCAGGCGCTCTGGCGGGGCGGCATCGGCTCTTCCGTCACGCCGTCCTCTGATCCCGGCTGGTGGATCGTTCGCTGGTTGCCCGGGTGGAACGTGATGACCTGCCCCGGCGGGTCGCGAGAGACGGTGTACCGCTCGGGTAGGATCCGTCCGTTGACAAGTCCCACCCCCAGGCCCAACACCGCCTGGACGACCATCTGCGGCGACTGGGCATCGGCCGAGGCATCCTGGGTAAACAGAATCCCGCTGGCCCGCGGGTTGATCATGACCATGCAACCGATGCACATGGGCATGTCTTCGTCGCGCAGGCCGTTCCTCCAAAGGTACATGATGCTCCGCGGCAGGTACTTGGAGACCATGACCTCGTAGCAGGCATCGATCAGGTTGTGTCGCCGGATGTTCATCGCGCTGTAGTACAGCCCGGCACAACTGCGATGCGGATCGTCCTCGCCGATCGCGCTGCTGCGGACGGCCAGGCGGAACTCGCCGCCGACCCGGTCGCGCAGCCGATCGTAGGCTGCCAGGACCTCCGACTCGACCCCGTCGGGCAGGGAGGCGGCCACGAGCATGGATTGAATGACGTGGCTGGCCTCCTGGACGGCCGCGGGATCTTCGTAGTCCAGCGACGTGATGATCTTGTTGATTTGGTCCTGCAAGCCGGCCCGAACCCGGATGTCCTCGTCGAAGCGGGCGGTGATCGCGAAACCGGGCGGCACGGGAACGTCCAGCTTGGCGTGCATCTCGCCGAGCAGGGCCAGCTTGTTGCCGACCAACGAGGCCGTGCCGCGGTCGATCTGATCCAACGCCAAGACGTACGGTGTGTCGGGGCGAGGATTGGGTCCGGACAGGACGCGTTCGGCCTGTCGCGCGAGCGCGTCGAGGCGTTTTGCCAGCGTACGACCTTCGGGCGGTGCAATACTCTGCAGGTGTCGTACGATCTTGAAGGCCTCGACGAACAGCGCGGTGCTGCGACGCCGGACGTCACCGATCGAGAAGCAATCCCACCCGGCCAGCGTGTCGCTGATGTCCGCAATGATTTCCAAGACGTTGGTGTTGGCCTCGAGCAGCGCCTTGAAATGCCGATACCGCGTCCGAAACGCCAAGGCACGGCGTTCGCTGGCCCCGGAAAGCAATCGGCGGATCAGACCGAGCATCGCTCGCGTGCTCCGGCACACATCCTCGTCGGCACACGCAACCGCTTGGCAACCGACGTGACACTCGAACGGGGACGGGCCGGTCGCATCCCCGTGGTGTCGGGCCCACCGCGACGGGGCGCGCCACCTGCGACGAGGCGGACCACCCGACCACCTCGTCATTCTATCAGGTCGTTTTCATGTTGGCACGTTTCATCCGGGGGTTTTGCGCAACAGGTCGAG
The DNA here is from genome assembly GCA_964403235.1 of uncultured Planctomycetales bacterium. GTDB lineage: Bacteria > Planctomycetota > Phycisphaerae > UBA1845 > JAFGLZ01 > JAFGLZ01. Next base: position 2,457 of record CAYOGX010000320.1, read on the forward strand.
CGCACGTCGCCACGGACGCACGGGAGGGCGCGTTCGGCGAGCAGACGAGTGGGCGTTTGACTTGCCCAACCACCAGGGGTACATTCCCGACGACAGGGTTGCGATCCTCCGAATCGTCTGTGGCGATCGGGAAGGGAATCTGGTGGCGGTTGTCCGTTCGGCCATGTCGCGAGCCTTCAACCGAGCGGGCGGGTGCTTCCGGCGTGGGGCCGCCGACTCGCCGTTCCGCCTTCGGTGTTCCCGAGCGCCGCGAGCCGATGCATGCCATCGTATGTCTATCGGACAATCCGTTCTGCCGACCCGAGTTGCCGGCGGCAGGGTGTTTGAGCCGTGGTGTAACAGGATGGCTTGGCGCGCGTCGACATGAAGTGGCTCGGCGACATCTTCGGCGGCTGGCGAAAAGAACCCGACGCGGCACTGAGGTCCGTGCAGGAACGATTCGTCGACTTCGTCGCGCTGTTGGAGAAGAACAACCAGATCCTCGAGCGCATCGCCGAGATGGAGCAGAAGCTCCACGACGGGTCCGGACCGGACCTAGACGATGTCCGCACGGACCTGGACCGGATCCGCGCGGACGTGCTTGAGGCCGTCGAGAACATGATCCATCTGGGCGGTGACAAGTACGCCCCGCTGAAGGATCAGTACGCAGCCATCGACGAGCAGATCACCCGGTCGCTACTGTCAGAGGGTCCGATCGAAGAGGACGAGCCGATCGTTCCATCGGATTCGTCGGCCTCGACGCGCCCGTCAGCCTCGACGCGCCCGTCGGCCTCGACGGACGCGTCGGAACAGGCGCCGAGCCCACATGTCGGAGCGCTCAAGCAGTTCCTCAGCCGAATCACCCCGCTCATCTTGATGGATCCGTCGGATGCGGATTTCGTGCCGGAGCACTGTCAGACGTTTCGGGACATTGCTCGGTTCACCCATCAGAAGGCCATGGAGGAGATGTTTTCGGCGGGTCATGACATGTCGAAGGCGGGCCGGATCGGCGTGCGGCTCAAGAGCGACATCCCGCTGCCGGTCCATATCGTCTACATCGATCAGGATCTGTCCTGGTATCAGCACAAGCAGTGGGTCAGCGAAGACCAGGTCGACTCGAAGCCGATGCGGGCCTTTTGGGGCGGGCTCCTGCGGGAAGGCTGGCCGTCACAGACGCCGAGGGCGAGCGTGGGCGGATTCATGTCGGTGCTCGCCACGACCATGTCCACGCCGCAGGCCTCGAGTTTCGCGGAGACCAGCTTCGCCCTCTTGAGCAAGGAGTACATGATTATCAACCTGCACATGGGCTACCACGTGGCCATGGTGGAGGCCATGTACTCGCCCGACCCGAGCATGAATTACATCCGCATGCAGTTCAAGGAGGGCGGCGCGTCCTTGGATCGGCGGATCCGACGCGTCAAACTCATCGTCGACATCCTGGGCCGCGTCGGCTTCGAAAGCCTGACCAACAGGGACTTCCTGGATACCATGATCACCTATCAAGACGCCGAGTCGATTGACGAAAGGCTGCACATGCTCGGCCGGCTCACCATTATGACCAAGCAGCTCGACATGGCCCTATCCAACGACGGCGTGGCGCAGTGGTATACCGAAGACTTCATCAAGAGGCTCGGCCTGAACGAGCCAGACAATGGCGCCACGTAGGGGGCGGGCGGGACCGAAGGCCGTGTCGCTCGCGCGTGGTCCGGGAGACGGTCCATGGACGTCTTGATCGTGGTCGATCCTGACGCGAATCGCTCCGAATACGTCGCCGAGATGTTGTCGCTGTGGGGCTGTTCGTTCAGCAGGCTCGTCGAGTCGGAGGCACTGGCCAAGATCGAAGGCGCCTCGGCGGCCGTTGTGCCACCCGGCGTGGCGCCCGACCGCGATTCAGCCGTGTCGTTCGTCGCACAAGGCGGGTATCTGGTCTTGATCGCGCCAAGCCGTGAGATGCTCCAACGCCTCGATATGGACTATGCCGCGCATTACGGCGACAACGGTGAGGTGGCCTATCTTCGTCAAGTGATCCCGCTGCTCGATGCATTCAGTCATTGCGACCTGCCCGTCCTCGGGAGACGCATTCAGCCGATTCCGGAGAGCGTCGAGGTCGAGCTGCCCGCGGAGGCCATCGTCTGGGCCTATTTGTACGAGAACGATCAGTACATCAACGATCGCCCCGCCATCTGGACGGTGCCCGTGGGGCGAGGTCGGGTGACGGTTTTCGCGTACGATCTGATCGAGTGCTACCGCGACCTGCGTCAGGGTCGGCCTCGTTTTGCCGGTTGGCGTCCGCCGGGCGAGTTTCACTGTCGACCGGCCAATCTGTTCGGACCCGACTGGTCGTCACAATACCACGCCACCGCGCTGCCCCTCGCGGATTTCCATCCGATGTTGTTGTCGCGACTGATCGAACGGTCGGTCGATTGGCCCGTGCCGCGGTTCTGGCAGTTGCCCGGCACGCATCGATCCGCCGTCGTCATCTCGGGCGACGAGGACGGTGGCGACCCGAGCTTCAACGAAGAGATATGCGCGTTTCTCGACACCCTCGACGCCCGCATGGTGATCTACATCATCCCACAACGAACGCGGTCCACACGAGAGCACGTGCAGCAGTTGATCCAGGCGGGGCATGGCTTCTCGGTCCACCCGTATCCGATGTCGGCGGGGCAATCCGAGGTGGACCCGTCCGGTGATTTTCTCAAACAGATTGAGCGATGCGTGACCGATTTCCGTGAGCGCTACGGACTTCAGACGCGGTCGGTCGTCAATCATCGCATTTTCTGGACGGCTGGATACGCCGACATCCCGAAATTGTGGGAAAGGCTCGGCATCGAGATGGACCTCAACTATGGGGCTTCCGTCATCGCCAGGGGATACGGGTTCGGCCACCCGCCGGGGATCCTGCCGATCAGCTTCATGGACGAGCAGTTCAAGCGGATCAACGTCTTGCAGCACGTCCGGGCGATCGGCGACGACACGTATCTGTCGAAGATGGTCTTTAGCCGGCGGGCCACGCCGGAGATGTTCGAGACCTATTGCGAAGCACTGATCTCCCAAGCGCTCGAGCCGCTGGGCATTCCCGTTGGGACGTGTTTCCACCCGGTCAACTACCATCGATTCGCCGGCGAGGCCACGCGGCGGTTCTTGCTCCGTGCCCGGTCGCACGGGGCGGCCCTGATGTCGGACACCGAGTGGCTGGACTTCTGGCAGATGCGAAGGACCTGGCGATTGACGAACAGGGCGTCAGATGGATCGCAGTTCGGCTTCGGGTTCGCCGGCGAGAAGCCCAGCGACCGGCTGAGCGTGACCATGCCGACGCGGCATGACGGCAAGACGATCAGCGCGATCCGGATCGAGGGCCGCCAGGCCGAGACATCCGCGGTTGGAAGTTTCGGGCAAGACCGGACACTGGTCGTCCTGCCCGACGGCGTCGACCGGGTCG
>CAYOGX010000321.1:0-5877 GCA_964403235.1 uncultured Planctomycetales bacterium
TTCGATGCATCGAAGCTGATCGGCGTCAGGGCCACGCACTTCAGATCGGCGGACAAGGGGATCATAGTTGTACCCGCGGGGAGCGGGACGCCGTCGGCCGAGCGGCGCGCTCGGCTCCTGGGACCGACACTCAACGAAGGCCTCCTCAACCCCGCAGGCCAAACCGAGCCGCTTCATGCCACCCCCGTGTTGGAGGGGTCACGATCGACACCGGGTCTCGCGGTCGTTTTCGACAGGCCGGTCGTCAATCTGCCCGGAGATGACGTCGTCCTGTTCGAGTTGCAGACGCGGCATCGCAGTTCGCTCACGGGTGATCCGCTGCACGTTAGCCCGCTCGAGCAGAAACCGGCCCTCCGCTCGACCACGATCCGCACCTTTGACGTCACATTCGACCATCCGAAGGCCCAGCTCGTCGACGACTTCGACCTGCTCACCATGCAGCGGCCGCCACGATCCATGGCCGATCTCCAACGGGGCAGGCTGTCGCGGACCTCAACCGGCCTGGAGTTCAAGGCCCTGGCCGTGGGCATCGATCTGTCCGCGCTGGGGCTCGGCCCGAACGAGGCCGTCGCCGGGTTGTTCATCCAGAACGCAAGCCCGAAGGCCCCGTCCGTCGACCCGGTCTGCATCGCCGGACTGCCGCTGCCCAAAGCCCCCAACATCCTGGCGTCCGAGCCCAAGAGCGAGACGCCCGCATCCCGCCAGCTGCTCGAGCGCGCCCTGGCAGGCCCGTTGGCCGATACGTCCGAGATCGTCTTCGCCGTTCGCGTCCCGGGCAACGACCACTGGTACGCGAACTTCGGGGCTTATTCGAGCCCCGTCCGCGAGTATCCCCCGCAGCGCGCCCCCGACGGCGTGCGCTTGCCGCCGATTTACAGGGAGGGCGGGCGTCTGTGCAAGCTCAACCTGCGTGGCAAGGCGATGACCGTCCTGCTTGACGACCCCAAGGGCGGCGTGCGAGATCCCCAGGTCCATTACGACGGCCGGAAGATCGTCTTCTCCTATCGCAGAGGCGGGCAGCCCTACTACCACCTCTACGAGATCGGCGTGGACGCCACGAATCTCGTGCAGCTCACCGGCGGTCCGCACAACGACATCGAACCGACCTATCTGCCCGACGGCGGGATCATGTTCTGCTCCGATCGGTGTCACCGCTTCGTTAATTGCTGGATCACACCGGTGGCCACGTTGTATCGCTGCGAGGGAAACGGCAGCGGAATCCGGATGATCTCGCCCAACATCGAGCACGACAACACGCCCTGGATGCTGCCCGACGGCCGCGTGGCTTACATGCGATGGGAGTACGTCGATCGCAGCCAGTCCCACTTCCACCACCTTTGGACGACAAACCCCGACGGGACCGCCCAGATGGTTCTATTCGGCAACCAACACCCGGGCTTCGCAATGCTCGACGCCAGGCCGATCCGCGGAACGGACAAGCTGGTGGCCTCCTTCTCGCCCGGCCACGGCAGGCCCGAGCACGCCGGATACGTTACGATCGTCGACTGCCGGACGGGGCCGGACGATCTGACCGCCGTCCGTCGGATCAGCCGCCGCGGCGGACCGACATACAGGGACCCTTACCCGCTCTCGGGCGACTGCTTCCTGGTCGCGTCTGGTCGCGAGATCCAGGTGATGGACGGCTCCGGCAATACCGAGACGGTCTATCAGCTGCCCAGTGCCGACAACAAGGTGGCCTGCCACGAGCCGCGTCCCATTCGACCCCGCCCGCGCGAGCCCGTTATCCCGGCGCGGATGGATGCAACGAGCCGGACCGGCCGGCTGGTGCTGGCTGACGTCTACAAGGGCCGCAACATGGCCGGCGTGCGGCGAAGCGAGATCACCGAGTTGCTCGTCCTCGAGCAGTTGCCCAAGCCGGTCAACTTCTCCGGCGGGATGTGGCCCATCAGTATCGGCGGGACCTTCACGCTCGCGCGGATACTCGGGACCGTTCCCGTCGAGCTGGACGGCTCGGCCTACATGGAGGTCCCGGCGCTGCGGCCGCTGTTCTTCGTCGCGCTGGACGAGAAGAAGCTGTCAGTCAAACGGATGCACAGCTTCCTGACCGTGCAGCCCGGCGAGACGACCGGCTGCGTGGGGTGCCACGAGCAGCGTCTCGTGCCCCCGCCATCTCAGATGGCCAACCTCGCTGCGCTGCGTCGTGCGCCCAGTCGCGTCCGCCCGGCCCGCGACGTCCCCGACGTGCTCGACTTCCCTCGCGATGTCCAGCCCATCCTGGACAAACACTGCGTCCGCTGCCACAACCCGGATCGCCCGGACGGACGGATCGATCTGTGCGGTGACCACACACCGCTATTCTGTCAGAGCTACTGGACTCTCGTTCAGCACGGCCTGATCGCGGACGGTCGAAACGAACGATACGGGAACAGGCCGCCGCGGACGACGGGCAGCTCCGCGAGCCGGCTGCTGACCTTCCTCGACGGCGGCCACTACGAGGTGCGCGTCTCGGCGCTGGAGAAGCGGACGATCCGGCTGTGGATCGATTCGAGCGCCCCCTACGCGGGGACGTACGCCGCGCTGGGGTCGGGCATGTGCCCCGTCGAGTTTCCGGTCGACGTCATGTTCCGTCGTTGCGGGAAGTGTCACGCCAGCGAGCCGAAATCCAGGCACCGGATCGGGCGGCATCCGTACTTCCGATTCGGGGGTCCCGGTCCGGCCGTTCCCCTCGTTCACACGTTCCTGGACTTGCAGCAGATCCGCGCGCGGATCGGGTACTACAAATTCGGCAGCACTCGTCCGCCCCAGTCGCTGTGCAATCTGTCACGACCCACCAAGTCGCTCCTGCTTAGGGCGCCGTTGGCGAAGGACTCTGGCGGTCTCGGCCTGTGCACCTTGACGGTCTTTGCCGGCCCGAGCGATCCCGACTACGTTGCGATCCTCGACGCCGTCCGCAAGGCAAGCCGCCGGCTCGCGGAGGCGAAACGGTTCGACATGCCCAGCTTCCGCCCCAACGATTACTACATCCACCAGATGCAGCGGTACGGGGTCCTTCCCAAGGACCTGAAACAGACGGACCCGATCGATCCCTACCGGACCGACCGGGCCTATTGGCGGTCATTCTGGTATCACGGCCCGACCCGCAAGCAACTCTCACTGCGGATCACAGCGCGTCGGCATGCACAGCCGTAGCCGCCCCGGCTGCACGCGAAGGATCGTACGTTGTCCTGGCTACCGGTCGACGCGGGCCGTGCCGCCTTTCATAATTTTCTCGACCTGATCGAGCGTGGCCATTGACGTGTCGCCCGGCGTAGTCATGGCCAGGGCGCCGTGGGCGGCGCCGTAGTTGACGCATTCGGCCGGCGTCTTGCCCGCCAGGAAGCCGTAGATCAAGCCGGAGGCGAAACTGTCACCGCCGCCGACGCGATCGTAGATCTCCAGGTCCGGGCGGTCGATCGCCTGGTAGAACTCGCCGTCGTAGTGCATGATCGCGCCCCAGTCGTTGATCGTGGCCGTCTTGGCGTTGCGGAGCGTGGTGGCCACCACCTTGAAGTTCGGATAGGCTGCGACCACCTCCTTGATCATCTTTCTGAAGTTCGACGGATCGAGCTTGGAGATGTGCTTGTCGATGCCCGGCACCTCGAATCCCAGGGCGGCCGTGAAGTCCTCCTCGTTGCCGAGCATCACGTCGACGTGCTTGGCGAGCTCGCGATTGACGGCCGTGGCCTTCTTCGGCCCGCCGAGCGTCTTCCACAGCGACGGACGGTAGTTCAGGTCATAGGAGATGATCGTGCCGTTTTTCTTCGCGGCCGTCATCGCCTCTTCGAGGACCGCCGGCGTGGTCTCCGACAGCCCCGCGAAGATCCCGCCAGTGTGGAACCACCGCGCGCCTTCGTCCTTGAAGATCTTGTCCCAATCGACGTCACCGGGCTTCATCTGCGAGGCGGCCGTATGCCCGCGATCGACGCAGCCCAGCGCCGCGCGGACGCCGTGTCCCTTCTCCGTGAAGTTCAGCCCGAGCCGCGCTGCCCTGCCCAGCCCGTCATAGGGCACCCACTTGACGTGGCGCAGATCGACGCCGCCCTGCATCAGGAAATCCTCGAGCAGATGTCCGACCTCGTTATCGACGATGGCCGTCACGACGGCCGTCCGCAGCCCGAAGCACTTCTTCAACCCTCGGGTCACGTTGTATTCCCCGCCGCCTTCCCAGACCTTGAACTCCCTGGCCGTCCGGACCCTCGCATCGCCGGGGTCCAGCCGGAGCATGATCTCGCCCAGCGAGACAGCATCCCACAGGCATTCATCCGCCGATTTGATCTTCAACGCTGCCATGCCGCATCTCCTCGTTGTTTGTCATCCGCCGACTGGGACCTCCCGGACACTGACGGACGAAGGGCATTTTAGGCGCACACAGATCGAAGGTCTACACGTCGATTGATGGGTGGCATGGCCCCCCGGGATCCCGGCGCTACGCATACAGATCGTTCATATACCCGGTGAGTAGCTCCTCGCACACGGGATCGGGCAGGGCATCCATGACCGTGTTGATCAGGGCCATCTCGTCCGGCAGCGTCGTTCCGCTGATGCCGCCCATGGCCAGGATTTGTTGGAACGCCTCCGGCCCCGCCGTCTTGAGGGCCTCGTCGATTTGGGCCTTCACCTCCGCGATGTTTAGCGGGACGTAGTCCGCCTTGACCCGGCGGACGGACGCGCCCAGGTCGCTTAGGAACTCGTCGACAACGGGTGTCGTGTTGCGGTTCACCGAGATGTGCAGATTCGGCGGCGACAACTCGGTCGATAGCTGCGGCTGGAGGTACCATCCCCGCTTGGCCATCTCGTCGGCGAGCTGGAAGACGTTGAGCGTGTCGGACGCCATCGAGAACATCGAGATGTGCGGCTGCCCGAGCACGCGCAGCTCGCCGGTCGCGTTGACGCCGTCGATCATCCGTCGCGTCGTGTCCATGACCTCGCGGATCATCTCGCGGTACCCGTCCTCGCCCAGGTAATGGAGGACGGCCCACGCGCCTGCCATCGGACCGCCCGTCTTGGTGCTAAGCACCGTGGGATTGATGAGCACGTACGTCGTCGTGGCCGTGCAGGCGAAGATCTGATACTTGCGGATGTCCTTGTTGCGGTAGAGGATCACCGACGCGCCCTTGGCTGCGTAACCGTACTTGTGCAGGTCGGCTGAGATGCTCGTCGCGCCCGGCACGGAGAAGTCGAAATCGGGCAAGTCGTACCCACCCATCCGTCGCATGAACGAGAGCTGGATGCCGCCGACGCAGGCGTCCACGTGGAACATGAGGTCCCGCTCCTGCGCCAGTTGGCCGATCTCGGCGATCGGGTCGATCACGCCCTGCGCGTAGCCCGGCGCCGAGCCGACCAGCAGGATCGTGTTGGGCGTGATCGCGTCGCGCATGGCGTCCACGTCAGCCTCAAACGTCTCGCAGTCGAAGGGAACGAACACGGGTTTGACGTTGAGGTACTTGCCGGCTTTTGTGAAGGCCGGATGGGCGGTTACGGACAGGACCATCTCGGGCGAGCGGATCTCGGGCCGCTCTGCCCGGGCGCGGTCGCGGGCCGTCTTGACCGCCAGTATGATGCTTTCCGTCCCGCCGGACGTGAAGTTGCCGACCACCTGCTCGTCGCCGCGCAGTAGGGTCGCCGCCATCCGCACGACCTCGGTTTCGAGCCGCCGCACGCTCGGATACGTGGTCGGGTCGAGCGCGTTCTCACTGAGGTACATCATGTAGGCGGCCTTGGTGACCTCCTCAGCCTCGGCGCCGGCATGGTACGTAAAACCAAGGACCTTGCCGGACCGCCAGTCCAGGTCCTGCGCCTTGAACGACTGCAACGTGCTGAGGATCTCGTCCTTCGACAGGCCGTGTTCGGGTATGTTCATGCCATCTCCTTGGAGTG
>CAYOGX010000322.1:0-5875 GCA_964403235.1 uncultured Planctomycetales bacterium
GGCCTTGTGGAAGCGGCGTCTTAGCGTTGTGTGTTCGATCAGGAAATTGTCCACGAAGAGTTGCCGGCCGACGTCGATGGGGATCACGTCGGGCAGCGAGAGCAGGTACGGTACCGGCATGGGCTCGCGGCTGAAGTGTTTGATCTCCGGCGGCCAGCAGGAAGGCAGGTTGATCCCGTTGTAGAGCGTTTCGCCCGCTTGTGACGTGGCGGGCCCCAGGCCCATTGCCGGTGTGGTGATGAGCAAGCCCCAAGCCAATCCACGCCGCGGTCTATGCCGCCAAGGCTCAGAGAGTTGATCGGCATCCGTCTTCGCCATGGTCAAGGACTCCTTCGATTGTCATGTTCGTTCCGTTCGCCGCCCAAGCCAGGCGTGCGAGGTAGCAACGGCTTCGGCCCTGGGATAATAACGATGGCCGACCGGAGCTTCAAAGCTGCCCTAGCACGTCTTCGAGTCGATGGGTTTTTAGGGTATGAGCCGGTCTGTGACCCTGAAGCGGGCAAGATCGTGACGCGTGCGGTGCGCGGGTCATCCGCTTAGCGTCAGCGCGGATGCCAAGGGCGGTTCGTCCCGCGTGGCCGACGGACGTAGCGGAGAGCCCATCGAGGGCGCGTTGCGTTTCCGGATCCACGACGCCACGCCGAAGGACGAACCCACGGTCGCACTCAACGGCCAGCGGATCGAGATGGCGAAGGTCTGCGTCGGGGGGGAGCAAGGCCTTTTGGCCGATTTCGTTCGGAAAACGCTCGTTCGCTGGCGTCTTGAGGGTAGCATACAGGTTGCCATGGGATCGATCGAATCCACCGACTTGAGCCGTTGGTTCGAAGCCTACGGGCCGGGGCTGGTGCTGTATGCGCGCCAGTGGTTCGCCAGCGGATCGGCCGAAGATGTCGTGCAGGAGGTGTTTGTCCGCCTGATGTCGCAGCGGACGGCGCCTTCGGACGTCAAGGCCTGGTTGTTTCGATCCGTGCGGAATGCGGCCATTGGCCAGCTTCGGTCGCGGCGGCGACGGAAGACTTGGGAACACCGGGCGTCGGCCGATCGGGCGGCCTGGTTTGAAGATCGGCCGGATGACCTGGTCGACACGAGCGCGGCCCAGGCCGCCCTCGTATCACTGCCGGACGGGCAGCGCGAGGTCATCGTCCTGCGGATCTGGTGCGGCATGACCCTGCAGCAGATCGCCGAGATCGTGGATCGGCCGGTGTCGACCGTGTTCAGTCGGTACAAGACCGGTTTGGATGCGGTCCGACGGAGATTGGAGCTGTCATGCAAGACGAAGAATTCCTAACCCCGGCGGAGCATGAGTTGGCATCGGCCTTGGGCGGATTGCAGCCCGCCGCCACGTCGATCGACCGCGACCGGCTGATGTTCCGGGCCGGTCGGGCATCGGTGCATCGGCGCGGGCGCCTGTGGCAGGGGGCGACAGGGTCGCTCGCGTTGGCGCTGGCCGTCTCGCTGGTCGTGCGACCCGCGCCGCGCCAAGTCGAGCGGATCGTGACGGTCGCGCAGGCGCCTCGCACCCAGGAAGCGCGCCGTGTTGCGAGCATGGACGCGGATCGTTGGCCGCGTGACGCGCGGCCGATCCAAGCCGGGTATCTCAGATTGCGGAACGCGGTGCTGACGCACGGCGTTGCGGCCCTGCCAACACCACACGTCTCACCTGCCAGGCGCGTGGAACAGGCAGAATCACTCGAAGAGTCGTTGGGGATACCAGCCGGAACACTGAACAGGCCAGGTCTGCTAGGCGTCCGAGGGCCGAGCAATCGAGGAGAACAGCTATGACACGCGGATCGATCTGCATCACCCTGCTGACTGGGTTGACCATGCCGCTTCTGGTCCGAGCGGCGGCATCGCAACAGGACGCTTCAAAGGCGCCACAGGCCACAAAACCCGCCGAGGGCCCGCGCCTTGTGAAGCTGACGGTCCATCCCGCTGCGGCGCCCGCCCCGGCGCTGAAGTACCAGCTCCTGCCGGACCTGCTCGACCAGGCGCCCGGCAATGCGTCGATCCTGTACCTTAGCGGCAGCAGCCTGGTGCGTGACGACGCCAGGCGGAAGCTCGGGGACAAGATTAACAGTTGGCTCGGTGCGCCGCCAAAGGATCTGCCCCGCGAAGAGGTCCGCAAGGCGTTGGACAAGCACAAGGATGCGCTTCGTCAAGTCGAAATAGGTGCCTTCCGCGAATGGTGTCACTGGGACTGGCCGGCCCGCAGTGAACCGTATAGTCTGGTGCTTCCCCCCCTGAGCAACGAGCGATTCCTTTCCAAGCTCCTGGCCGTGCGGATCCGCCTCAACATCGCTGAAGGGAACTCCGATCAGGTGATCCACGGACTCCAGACCGGGTTCTCGATGGCGCGACATGTTGGCGAAGGCCCCACGTTGATCGAAGCGCTGGTCGGGACGGCAATCGCCAGGGTGATGGCTGAGCAGGCCGAGGCGTTCGTCGGCACGGCTGAGGCCCCGAACCTGTACTGGGCGTTGACCGATCTGCCCAGGCCCTTCATCAGCCTTCGAAGGTCGCTTCGCTACGAGCGGTCGTCTTTCTTCCTGGCCTTTCCCCTATTACGCGATCCCAGAAAGGTGGAGCTGACGCCCCGCCAATGGGAACGGCTGGCGAACGATGTGTGGACCCAGCTCAATGCCTTCTCGGGTGGCAAGGCGGAGGAGGGCGCGAAGATGGCGTTCATTGGCGTACAGGCCCAGTTGCTTGCCCAGGCCAAACGCTACCTCCTATCCCAGGGCTGGACCACCGAGCAGGTGGACGCTAGGCCACCTCAACAGGTCATCGCCATTCACCAAATCGACCGGTTCAACGAGCGAAAGGATGATCTTTTCAAGTGGTTCGCCGTGCCGTATTGGCGGGCCCAGCAGGAGCTGGAGAGGGTCGAGAGAAACCTGGACCGAGATGCGAAGCAGGGCATGAGCGACCTGGCCACCATTCTGCTGCCGGCGCTGACCAGGGCCTATGGGCATACGACAATTTTCGATCGGCAGATCGCCGCGTTGCGTTCCATCGAGGCGGTGCGGCTCTATGCGGCCGGCCACGAGGGAAAGCTGCCGGCCTCGCTGGGCGACATTACGGAAGTGCCGATCCCCATCGACCCGATCACCGGCGAGCCGTTCCAGTACAAGCTCGACGACGATAAGGCCGTCCTGGAATGGGCGCCGCCGCCGGGCTTCAGCCCCAAGCACGGAACGCGGTACGAACTATTGATCGCCCGATGAGGACATGTGCCTGGGCGACGCAATCGGTCGTCCGAATGAGGCCGGCACAGCCGGTCTCACCGCGGCTATCACATCGCGTGGCCGGGGTATAGGATGCTGGACCAGAACGCGGCGGAGAACTCGGGGGTCCAGGTGGCCTTTTCGGCGGGAACGGCGGGGATGCGAACCGCCAGGTCGGGGTTGCGGAGGCATTCGGTGATATAGTCGCCGGTCTCGTTGATGATCCGCGCCCGGATGGTCCGCCAGTCGACGAGCTTTCGCGGAAAGAGCTTCATGACGTGTTCGTTTGCCGTGGCGGCTACGACTCGGCGGCCTCGGCCCGGGCACGTTGCAGTCGTTGGCCTGTCCAAACGCCCAGTAGCGCCGCCGCCGGTCCGACGGCCAGGTAGTTGACGGGCAGCCCCTTCGCAAGGGCGTTTGGCGCTATTATAACGATTTCGTTGGCCCAGCCAAGCGCCCCGGAGAGCTCCGGGTTCGCCGCGGCCGCCACGAATCCGATCAAAGCCACCACGGGCACGGCCAAACACGCCCACACGCTCAGCGCGGGCCGGGCGAACTGGCCCGCCGCCAACGCCCCCAGCCAGAACCCCACCCCGATTGCGAAGCAGACCTGCCCGGGGTTAACGGGCCCGGTGGACCGTCCCACCGCCATGCGGATCACCACCATCGCCACCACGCCCGTGACGACCAGCGCGAGCGGGCCGTGGCGGAACTCGGTCTTCCAATGTGCCGCAGCGCCGGTTCGGTCGGCCGATGACTTCAGCCAGCGGGTCAAGACGCCCCGATCCTGATGTGCGCCGTCCTTGACGGGGTTCGACCCCGCCGGACCCGTCAGGCCGGCCCATGCCTCGGTGACTGCGCAGGCCGCGAAGCTGACCGCCGGCACGAGCGTCCACAGCAGCACATCGACGGCCAGTGAGCCGAACACCGCACCCCGCGCAGCGGGCGATCCCGCCTCGTATTGAAGCAGCGCGGTCAAATCGCCACCGCGCAGACCCAACCCGGACAATCCCACGCCGACGGCGAAGACGCCGAAATGCGTCAGCCGCCCGCGCATCGCCAGCGTCGCCAGCGACGAGCCGACCCCCGCGAAAACGATCAACGCCACGAGCGCCACCAACGGGTTGTCGTGATAGACGATCGTCACCGCGCCGAACGGATCCGTCGGACCCACGACCCACCAGCCGATCGTGATGGCCGGAGCCAGCAGCACGCAGCAAACGGCGACAAGACACACCTTCTCGCCGAACCGCATCGGTGGAAACAGCTCGCTGACATCGGCCGAACGGGCCGACTTCGGTTTGGCTGCGCTGGCGCTCATAGAACCCCGCTGTCCTTCAAAATGGCCTCGAGCTTCTGACGGTTGCCCGGCGACATCGGGCACAACGGCAGCCGGAACTCCTCGGCGATCAGGCCCTTCATCGCCATGGCCGCCTTGATCGGAATCGGGTTGGTCTCGAGCGACAGCATGTTCTTGCCCAGCCCGAACAGCTTGCGATGGTGCTCGGCGGCCGTCGCGAAATCGCCCGCCAGCGCCGCGTCGGTCAAGGCCTTGGCCTCAGCCGGAATGAGATTCGCGATCACGCTGATCACGCCCACCCCGCCGATGGCCATCAGCGGCAGCGTCATCGAGTCGTCGCCGGAAATCAACGCGATGTCGCACAGCGTGCTCAGCTCGCTGGCGTCGTCGAGCCGGCCGGTCGCGTGCTTGACGGCCACGATGTGACCAAACGCCTTGCGGAGCCGCGCGATCGTCGCCGGCATGATCTCCACCCCGCACCGCCCGGGGATGTTGTACAGGATGATGGGCAGCTTGACCTTCTCGGCGACGCGAGCGAAATGCTGATACAGCCCTTCCTGCGTTGGCTTGTTGTAGTAGGGGGACACCATCAACGCCGCGTCCGCACCGGCGTGCTCGGCGTGCAGCGTCAACCGCAGCGCCTCGGTCGTGCTGTTGCTGCCCGTGCCGGCGATCACCGGAACGCGCCCGCCGGCCTGCTTCACCACCGCTTCGATCACGCGGTCGTGCTCCTCGTGACTGAGGGTCGGCGACTCGCCCGTCGTGCCGCAGGGCACCAGCGCGTTGGTGCCGGCCTCGAGGTGGAAATCCACCAACCGGTCCAAGGCCGGCCAGTCGACGTGGTCGTCCCGAAACGGCGTGACCAACGCCACCATCGTTCCTTGGAAGGTCATGACGGCTCCTCCGGTGCGTGCAAGAGCAGCAGGTCCTTCATTTCGCGGACGGCCTCGCGAACGCCCACGAACATCGCCCGCGAGATGATCGAATGACCGATGTTGAACTCACCGAACCCCGGCATGACCGCGATCGGGGCGATGTTGCGATACGTCAACCCGTGCCCGCCGTGAACGACCAGCCCGCACTCGCGACCCGTGGCGATGCCCCGCTCGAGCCGCCCCAGCTCGCGTCGGGACGCCCGCGACCCGCGGGCATGGGCGTAGCCGCCCGTCCACAGCTCGACGGCCTGGAATCCGCACGCCGCCGACGCCTCGATTTGTTCGGGCGCGGGCTCGATGAACGCGCTGCAGATCACGCCGATGCCCCTCAAGCGCTTGACCGTCTCCTTGATTCGTCGCCGGAACTTGACCACGTCCAGACCACCTTCCGTCGTGAGCTCCTCACGGCGCTCCGG